>DATBBP010000048.1:0-1729 GCA_036270935.1 Gemmatimonadaceae bacterium | reverse complement strand
GAGCGGCGGGAGCGGTCGGGGTTGGCCTTTTGCCGGCGGCTTTGCGTACACCTCGCGTGACGGGCAAAAGGCCCGATACACGTCTGGGTTCTCGTCGAACAAGGACAAGAGGACGACGACGCCTTCGACGATGCTGGCTTTGACCTTGCGATCGAGCGGTGTCCACGACGAATAGAACCAGCGGTCGATCGCTTCGAGCCGGTGACGACGGTCGGCCGACAACGCGGCAGGGCCGGTGCGCACGCTGAAGTAGATCGCGTGCTCCACGAGATGGCCCTCGAGCGCCGCATCGTACGGATGTGCGACCGTGGTTTCGTCCAGGGGCGCCCACAGAGTCCAGGGCGCATCGCGCAACTCGTACTCGTAGTCCTGCCGCGATACTGCGATGACATCAGGCGGTTGCTTGAACTGCGCATTCAGCGCGCGGATGTTCTTGTCGATGTCAGCTTCATTGATGATGAAACGGTAGACCTCGGAGAGCGTCGTATAGCCCTCGCTGACGCGACGGAGAGAGATGACGAATTTCAGCAGATCCGTGTACGCCTGCTGCCAGAACGGCTCGGACGGTTTGCCGAACAGATTGTTGAAAAGACTCGCAATCGCGTACGCGACGGCGTACGGATCCAGATCGTTGTGGAGCGGGTTGTAGCAGTAGCCCGTATTCAGGCCGATTTCCAGATAATCGTCCGCCCGCCCAGCCTTGGCGAGCATCGTCCGGACCTGGCCACAGAAATCTCCTTTCACTTCCATGACGAGCCCGCCGATCTTCCGCTTCGGATCCTGGGCGCGCCATCGCAGGAGCTGGTCGACGTAGGGATACATGCACGCGGACGTCTTGCCCGTACCGACCGCGCCGAGAATCGCGATTCCCGTGTAGAGCCCGCGCTGCGGGATTGTCAACCAATCTGGCGAATGCGCCGGACCCGGCGTGTTCAGAAAATGCGCTTCGCCAAGCACGACGGACGGAGAGGGGCGATGCTCTGGCGATTGGTAAGGTGGAAGCGCTCGTGTTCTGACGCTCGGGGCATGCCGGTACGCAACGATCGCGAGCATCGAGAGCGCCACGGACGCCGCGAAGAACGGCGTCGAAAACCACATGGTCGCGTAGCCGTACGTGAGGACATGGAACACCGTCGGATCCTTCGCGGCGATCAGCGCAAGAAACAGATTCTCGTGATCGACCGGATGCGTGCGCAGTCCCCATGTCCCCACGCATGCCGCGACCATCATGGCGACGAGCGTTCGGGCTTCGACCACCGTGCGTAGCATGGCCGCGTTCCTTTCCTGCGCTCAGCTCACCGACAGTGATGCGTGCGACCCCGAAACAGATGGCACTGTCGAGGCCGAATGACCAACGGATGTCGCGCGATGCCGTCGTATTCGGCTGGCGGTGTTCGGTACGTGCGAGTGAGCGTGATCGGCGCGCCACTTCGCGAAGTCTTTGTCTCTCGCGAGCACCGTGTCGACCACCTGGTTCAGCACGTAGTCGGTCGACTCCCCAAGGAACGCCGCATATGCGTGCAACGTCTCGTTGTTCTCTCGATCGAGCCGCGCGATGTGGCGGACGATCTGTTTTCCGCGGGTCCGTGGTTTGATGAGCGGCATTCGACACCCCTTCTCATGCAGGAACGTACCTTCGAAGTCCGCCCGAAAGTGACGCAGGTTGCGCGACGAGCGGCGGGTTGATTGTCGGGCGCGAATCCCTGGTGCACAGCACGAGGCGACCGCG
>DATBBP010000047.1:0-8980 GCA_036270935.1 Gemmatimonadaceae bacterium | reverse complement strand
GGCACGCCTTAAAGACGAACGTCGGAGCGGTGCGGTGACTTCGGGATTGTAGGGTAATGCGACTCAGGTCACGCCGACCGTTGCTGGCGTTTCTTAAATGACATCCCGCGCCGCGAGTTGATTGAGGCGCGCTGCCAGGCCTTGATGCGCTTGAAGTCCCGCATGCGGTTATGGTATAACTGCTCATGACCGTCCCTCGGATCAAATCCGCTCACCACTGAGCTGCCTGTCTCGGGTCTCGTCGCAGCTAACCCATTCACCGATGCATTTCCGGCGCGTATTCCCGTTTGCCTTGCTCGCGCTCTCCGGCGCGGCAGCCATTCCGAGCAAAACCGAGGACGTCGATGTTCTGCTGCGAGGCGGCACGATCATCGACGGCACCGGCAGCGCACCGCGCGTCGCCGATCTGGCCATTCGTGGCGACCGAATCGTGTTCATTGGCGACGCGTCGACGTCGACCCTGACGCCCAAGCGTACGATCGATGCGCGGGGACTGGTCGTCGCACCAGGCTTCATCGATCCGCACACGCATACCGCGGCTGACCTGGGCAGCTCCGATGTACGGCAGCGCGCCAATCTTGCTTATCTGATGCAGGGCGTGACGACGGTAATCACGAACAACGACGGTGGCGGAACGACGGACATTGGCAAGACGCTCGACGCCTGGACCAAAACCGGGATCGGTACGAACGCGGCGCTCTACGTCCCACAGGGCTCCGTGCGTGGCGCCGTGCTCGGCATGTCCGACAGCGCGCCGACGCCGGCACAGCTCGACGCCATGCGGTCGCTCGTTAGGCGGGGAATGGACGACGGCGCCATTGGGATGTCCACCGGTCTCTACTACGCTCCGGGCAGCTACGCGCGAACCGAAGAAGTCATCGAGCTCGCGAAAGTGGCGTCGCAGTACGGCGGCATCTACGATACCCATTTGCGCGACGAGAGCTCCTACACGATTGGACTCATCGGCGCGGTGAACGAGGCGATTCGGATCGGCCGTGAGGCGAAGATCCCGATCCACATCTCGCACATCAAGGCGCTTGGCGCCGACGTCTGGGGCCAGAGCGACACGGTCATCGCCCTCATGCGTGCCGCGCGAGCGCAAGGGATCGACATCACCGCCAGCCAGTACCCGTACGACGCGTCCGGTACGAGCGTCGGCGCTTCGCTGCTGCCACGCTGGGCGGAAGTCGGCGGGCGGGATTCGCTCCGGGCGCACATTGCCGATGCCGCGACCCGCGCTCGCCTAACGAAGGAGATGGAGGTCAACCTCCGGCGGCGCGGCGGTGCATCGACGCTCCTGATCTCGTCGACCCGCGACACCAGTATCCTGGGCCGCACGCTCGAGCAGGTCGCGGCGACGCGACACGAGTCGCCGATCGACGCCGCGCTTCAGATCGTTCAGCAGGGCGACGCGTCGGTCGCCTCGTTCAATATGAACGAGAAGGACATCGAGAAGTTCATGGTACAGGATTTCATCATGACCTGTTCGGACGGCTCGGCGGGGCATCCGCGAAAGTACGGCACATTCCCGCGGCTTCTGCGGGAATACGTATTCACAAAACACGTCCTGACGCTTCCCCGGGCGATTCATCGGTCCAGCGCGCTGACCGCGCAGACACTGCGACTTTCCGAGCGAGGTGTACTAGCAGTTGGTAAATTCGCTGATGTCATCGTCTTCGACACGGCAACCGTGGCCGACCGCGCGACCTACCGCGAGCCGACACTACTGGCGACCGGCATGCGCTACGTTTTCGTGAATGGCACCTTGGCCGTCAATCAGGGAAGTTTCACCGGGGTATTAGCCGGACGGGCACTCCGACGGGCGGTTACGCACTGACGATTCGGTCGTGAGCCTGGACAGTACATTTACCTGTCACCCTTCGCTTCGCTCAGGATGACACACAAGCCCTCGATTGCATGTTCTCCTTCCTGACACCTTGGGTAAAGCGGCTCATCCTGGCGAACGCGATCGTGTTCGTCGTGAGCATGTATTTCCTTCCGGGACTGAGTCAGTTCCTCGCATTCTATCCCGAGTGGGCGATCATCCGCGTGATGCCGTGGACGTTCGTGACGTACATGTTCGAGCATGCGAGCTGGAGTCACATCATTTTCAACATGATCACCCTTGGCTTCTTCGGGCCTCGGGTGGAAGCGCAGATGGGGGGACGCCATTTCATCACGATGTACTTCATCGCTGGTCTCGGCGGAGCGCTTCTGTCCTTGGCGCTGAAGAGCGTGGCACCTTACCCCATCGTTGGCGCATCCGGAGCGATTTTCGGCGTCGAGCTCGTGTACGCGACTCTGTGGCCACGCGATCGCATCTATATCTGGGGTGCCCTTCCTGTCGAGGCACGGTGGCTCGTGATCGGTCAAACCGTGTACTCGATCTTTGGTGGCTTCGGTGGACTCGGCGCACTCGGCGGCGGCGTCGCGCACTTCGCCCACCTCGGAGGCTATGTCGGCGCGTTTCTGTATTTGCGCTTTATCGACTACCGGTCGCCGATTCGCGCTTATCAGCGCAAGCTCGACACGGCCACTTTCGGCAAGCGTGGCTGGGGGCTGAGCGCCGGCAACGAGGAGATCGCGCGTTGGGAAGCAATTCCTCGCGTCGGTCTGCATCCAATGAACGTCGAGGAGCTCGACCGTGTCATCGCCAAAGCAAAACGAGACGGCGTGCGGAGCCTCACGTCTGACGAACGCGCCTTTCTCCATCGGATGTCGCTGCGAGAGCTGCCAGCTGACGTGAAACCACCAGTCCAGTAATGAACCGACGCCAGTTCGGCGCGACGCTGGCTGCCGCCCTCGTCGTGCCGAGGCTGCATGGCGGCTCGTTAGGTGCCTTGGTCGCGCCTCGTGTAAACGGCGACCGCCTCAATCGGCACCTCAGCGAGCTCTCGCGCTTTGGCGCAAATCCACAAGGTGGCGTCACCCGCCTGGCCTACAGCGACGCCGACCGGCAGGCGCGCGAGTACGTGCTCGGCCTCATGCGCGACGCGAAGCTTACGCCGGCGATCGACGCCGCCGGGAACATCATTGCGTCGCGGCCAGGACGCGACGCATCGCGCAAACCAATCCTCTTCGGCTCGCACATCGACTCGGTGCCCGAAGGGGGTAACTACGACGGCGACGTCGGCTCGATGGCGGCGATCGAGGTCGCACAGACGTTAGGCGAGCAAGGAATCACCACGCGTCATCCGCTCCAAGTCGTCGTGTGGCAGAACGAAGAGGGCGGCCTTTATGGAAGTCGCGCGCTGAGCGGCCAGCTCACCACGGACGAGCTGAAGAATGAGAGTCGCAGCGGCAAGACGATCGCTGAAGGCATCGCCTTTCTTGGCGGCGACACCCTGAAACTGGCGACGGCGCGGCGGGCGAAAGGTGACATCGCGGGATATCTCGAGTTGCACATCGAGCAGGGTGGAACGCTCGAGCGCGACCACATCGATATCGGAATCGTCGAAGGGATCGTTGGCATCAAGCAGTGGGAGGTGACGGTCACTGGCTTTGCGAATCACGCTGGCACGACGCCGATGGATCAGCGGCACGACGCACTCCTCGCCGCGGCGCGCTTCGTCGAAGCCGTGAACCGGATCGTGACCAGCGTCCCCGGCCGCCAGGTCGGCACGGTTGGGCGCATCCAGGCTTTCCCCGGTGCGCCTAACGTCATACCTGGTCAGGTCACGTGCACGCTCGAGCTGCGAGATCTCGATGAAGCCAAGATTGATTCGCTCTACACCAGTATATCCGCCGAGGCGACTCGCATCGGCGCGCAGAATGGGACGACGTTCGCGTTCCACCTGCTGCATGAGAACGTCCCGGCACCGAGCGATCCACGCATGCGTGCGTTGATCGCTGAGTCGGCGCGTGATCTGAGCCTAACGAACCGAGTGATGCCGAGCGGTGCCGGTCACGACGCGCAGGCGATAGCGATGATTGGTCCGATGGGCATGATCTTCATCCCGAGCATCGGCGGAATCAGTCACGCGCCAAAGGAATTTTCGAGGCCTGCGGAGATCGTCAACGGCGCGAATGTGCTCCTCGGGACATTGCTGCGGCTCGACGAGGCTGGTTGGGCGTGAGGGATCGAAGATCATTCGTATAGATCTTCCCGCGTTCGCGGCAAATCGACTTGCCCACCAGCTCGCGGTTTCGCGAGCAACGACTGGATGATCCCGATCCGCCCGCTCCGGAAGCCATAAGTGGACGCTGACATGTAGAGGCGCCACACACGGTACGTCGGCTCTCCGACGAGCGCGACTGCCTCACGACGGTGAGCCTCGAGACGGTGAATCCAATGTTGGAGCGTGAGCACATAGTGCTCGCGAAGGCTCTCCACGTCCCGCAACTCGAATCCACTCAGCTCGGCGCTCGCGATGACGGTCGCCGAGGGAAGAAGCTCGCCATCCGGGAACACATACCGATCGATGAATTGACTGCGACGCCAGAGCTTGGCCGCAGCGCGCGCACCTAACGAGGTGGGACGCGAGGCATCGATGCTGACGATGCCGTGATTCAGGAAGAGGCCGCCCGGCCTCAGCGCGGCGAACGCCGAGGCGAAGTACTCGTCGATCTGCCTTTGACCGACGTGCTCCACCATGCCGACGCTCGCGATCTTATCGAACTCGGAGTCGCGCGGCAGTTGCCGGTAGTCCCGCAGCTCGACGCGGCAGCGATCGCCCAATCCCGATGCGGCGATACGCTCGCGCGCGAGCTCAGCCTGCGCCTCGCTGAGCGTGATGCCGAGCGCGAAGACGCCGTAGCGTTTCGCGGCGTGCATGATGAGACCGCCCCAGCCGCATCCAATGTCGAGCAACCGTTCGCCCGGCCTGAGGCGGAGCTTCCTGCAGATGAGCTCGAGCTTGGACTCCTGTGCGCTGTCGAGATCGTCGTCCGCGCGAGCGAAATAGCCGCAGGAGTAGACCATTCGAATGTCGAGCCACAGCGAATAGAACGCGTTGCCGACGTTGTAGTGGAATCGCACCGCGTCTCGATCGCGCGTCGTCGAATGGCGGCGACCAGAAAGATGCGACGACGCGGGCATCACCGGGTCTTCGGCTGGTTTGCGATGATCGTCACGCGGCAAGGCCAGGACGTGTCGGGCAAGCCGAAAGAGTGCACGCGGCGATCGCAGGCGCGACGCGGCAATGTCGCCGAGGTCGGCGGCGGCCTCGAGGTCACCTTCGACGTCGATGTCGCCAAAGATGTAGCTCTCGGACAAGGAGAGCTCTGACGGCGGGAGCAGCATGCGGCGCAGCGCCCCCGGTGACTCGAGCACGATCGTGAATCGCGGCGCCTCGACCGGCTCATCGACCGTCCCATCCCAGAAGCGCACCGCGAACCGCCGCGCCGGAACTGGTCCGAAGGCATCGTGCAGCACAACTCGCGCAGCCTCGAGCGCGCGCCCGTCTTTTCCGGGGGGAAGCGCCTCTGAGAACGACTGCTGCGTAGTAATTGGTTGCGCCATGGGGCTCTCGATCGCGGAGCCAAAGGGTACTATCGGGAGTATACGACTGGAGGGAAGCGTGGAAAGTGGGTTGCTCGTGTGGGGTCGGATTGCGTGACCTCGGATGGGTTTCTCCCGTCGAGTCTGGGTAATACGACGCCACTTTTCGCTTCCATTTCGAGCTGATGATTCTATGCCTGGATTTAGCCGTTTTGTCTGGTCTTTGAGTACGTTCGCCGTTGGATTATCCGCATTGTTTGTGCAGGGATGCGCGACTAGCGGCTCGGCGCCGGTGACGCAGCAGGGCTCCGCACGCCGATTGTCGGGTGAGCTTACCGTGGAGAGTTATGCGGCGCTCGAGGGCGGCGTCCTCGACGAGCTCAATCGCGTTCGCTCCAACCCACAGGATTACGCCGCCGGGCTCGAGCGCGATCTGCAATATTACCACGGGAATTTGTTCCGTCGTCCGGGAGACGACAGTGCGCTCGAGACGCGAGAGGGCACCGCGGCGGTGCGCGAAGCAATCCGCGTTCTCCGACAGACGAAGCCAATGGGAACGTTACGCACTTCCCCCGGCATGACGCTTGGCGCCCGTGATCACGTCAAAGATCAGGCGTTGCGCGGCCTCATGAATCACAAGGGCACCGACGGCAGCATGGCCTGGGATCGCGTGAGTCGCTATGGCGACTGGAAGACAAAGATCTCCGAGAACATGACGTTCGGTCCGTCAACGCCTCACGATGTCGTTGCCGCGCTAATCGTCGACGACGGGATTTCCGATCGAGGTCATCGCAAGAACATTCTCGATCCGGACGTGAAGATGGTGGGAATCTCCTGCGGACCACATAAGGCGCTTCGCGTGATGTGCGACATGGTGGAAGCGGCCGGATTCGTCGAGCGCCAAGCCGAGCATCGTTAGAGTAGCGAGTGACGAGTGGCGAGCGAACCTGGACTCGCCACTTACTTAGTCGCGGGCCACTTTCGGCAACGCTCCCCAGATATCCTCGTCCTCGAGGCCGAGAACCCAAGCCGAGAACCCGCGCAGCTTCTTCTCCTGCATGAGCGCCAACTTCGCCTGGAAGCTTCGCGAATTCTCGAGGAAGATCCATTCGTACACGCCACCGTTAGGGTAATACGCGAAGGGCACTTGATCCGTCTCCTCCCAGCGCATCGGCGCATTGGCGCGCTCGGCGAGATGCTGTCCCCAGCGCCACGTGACGGTCTCACTCGAGGATCGCACCTGCTCGGGAATCGACGGATCGGCGCGCGCGAACCAATGCTCGCCGTACAACGGAATGCCGAGCGACAGCTTTTCGGCCGGTACGTAGCGCAGGAAGTAATCGACGTTGTCGCGAACCCACGTTAGGCCGGCGACGGGTCCGGGTGGCGTCCGACGTGTGTGTTGATCGTACGACATGATCGATACGAAGTCACTCACGCGCCCGATTGGCGCGAGGTCATATCCGCCGCGCCAGCTCTCCTGGAGAAATCGATGATAAGCCGTTGGTCCCGCGGCTTCGTCCGTACGATGGACGACAGCGATCGAGATGGCGAAGCCCGCTGCATGAAGGGCCGCGGCGGCGTCGCTGTACCATTTTGTGAACCGGTCGCGATCGAGCTCGTTGAGATTCTCGACGTCGAATTGAATGCCCCAGTACCCATTGCGACGGCAGGCAGCCACCATTGCGTCGGTACTCCGGCGCTGAGCTGCCATGTCGCCCAGGAATCGCCGCAGCGCCGGCTGATTGAATCCTTCGTTCACAACGAGCGGCATCACTTTCACATGATGCTCTTTCGCCAGCTTCAAGACGCGTGCGTCGACGCCGCCGAAAAGGGTGCCTAGCGAGTCGACCGTGTAACTCTGCGGTGCGAGGACGCTGATCTGATCGATGTGCGCAACGAGGCTGCGATAGGCATCCTCGCGGTCGGTGTAGTAGAACAATCGCTCGGCCTGCGCGCCGAGAGGGACGGCCGACAGGACGAGCGTTAGCGCGACGAGCCAATAACGCATGCCTGCGCCCGTCGGGATGTTATTGTGGGGCGCCGAACGTCTGGACGAAGATCAATCGTCCGTGTGCGTCAGACTCGAGCACGACACCCGTCTCGCTGTAGCCACCAGCGAGAATGTTCGCGCGATGTCCAGGCGACTGCATCCATGCCGCCACGGCGCTCGCGGCGTCGGTGTAGCCGAGCGCGAGATTCTCACCGAGAGCGTTCCATGCGTAGCCAGCGACTTCGGCGCGCACGCGAGGCGTCGGATACGGGCCGCTGAGAATCACGTGGTCCAGGATCCCGGTCTCCGCGATCTGTGTCGCCTGCAGCTTTGCGTCCTTGACCAAACGGGTATTCACGCGCAGCGGCGGAAGCGAACGCTGCGCACGCTCGAGATTCACCAGATACACGACTTCGCTCGCCATGTGATCGAGCGACATCGGAATGACGATACGAGCTGGACGGGCTGTCGCAGCGGCAGCGGTGCGTGTGCTCGCCATGCTCGGAAGCAGAAATGCAAATCCCGCACAGAGCACCAATGCCACCAGCGCCTTCGTCGCTTTGCCGGCCCGGGTGCTCTTGCTCTGGTGAATATGCGTGACGAGCAAGCGTCCGAACCCCGAGCGCGAAATCACACTCGGACGGGCGCGGACGCGGCGATTCGGCGATAGCGAGCGGTAAGTCATTAGAAAACACCAACCAATTCAAGAACGTGCGAGGCGGCCCATCGTGCTCGGTAGATGCAACACGAGCCAGCGGCGGCTCGCGTCACGTTTCGATCGCACCCCAATCCCTACGGCGCCGACAACGCTAGGTGTCGGCCCCGACCTTCGTGCCGTGCATCCACGATTCATCTTTCGTGCTCTCGAAGCCGGATTTGCCGTTGTGGGATTAGCGAAATACTTCCGAAATGGTGACACTTCTCTACGCCCCAGCCCCTAGGCTCTAGCCCCTCATCCATGCCTCTTCGCGTTCTGGTCACGGACGATATCGATCCCGAAGGCGTGCAGCTTCTCGTGGCGCAGCCTGAGCTGCACGTCGACGAACTGCCAACGCTGCCAAAGCAGGATCTGCTTGCGCGCATCGGCGAGTACGACGCGATTGTGGGACGAAGCGCGACGCGAATCTCTGAGGAGTTGCTCCGGACGGCGAAGAAGCTCAAGGTCGTGGGACGCGCCGGCGTCGGTGTCGACAACATCGCGCTCGAGACGGCGACCGCACTCGGGATCGCTGTCATCAACGCGCCTGCGGGCAACACCGTCGCTGTCGCCGAGCTGTTCTTCGGCGTAATGATCGGGCTCTTGCGTCATTTACCGCACGCGACGCAATCGATGCGCGAAGGCAAATGGGATCGCTCGCAATTACTCGGTAGTGAGCTCAAGGGGCGCACGCTCGGCGTCATTGGCGTCGGGCGAATCGGAAGCGAGATCGCCGCGCGTGCACAGGCATTCTGCATGGAAGTCGTTGGATTCGATCCGTATATCGCCGACGACCGTTTTCGCGCGCTGCGCGTGCGTCGTGCACCGACGCTCGACGCGCTCCTCGAAG
>DATBBP010000046.1:0-2897 GCA_036270935.1 Gemmatimonadaceae bacterium | reverse complement strand
GGCGCCTTCGTGTATGCCGGCTGGTGTGGCGACGCCGGTTGCGAAGCGAAAATCAAGGAAGAAACGAAAGCCACCATCCGCGTGCTGCCTGACGAGGAATTCCGTTCCGCCGAAGCACCAACGCGCTGCCTCCGCTGTAACCAAGCCGCCACCATCGAAGCCGTATGGGCCAAGGCGTACTGAGCGCGGGTTTCGCGCGGAGCGCCGGCGTCCTCCGTTGTGAGGGCGTTCCGCTCGACGTCGTCGCCGAGGCGGCGGGCACGCCGAGCTATGTCTACAGCTCGTCGACCGTGCGCAATCGATACGAGCTGCTCGCCGAGACGCTCGCTCCGGTTCCGCATCGAATTCACTATACGCTCAAGGCAAACTCGAACCGGGCGATTCTTCGGCTCGTGCACGGACTTGGCGCTGGAGCCGACGTGGTTTCAGGAGGCGAGCTGTTTCGTGCGCAGCAGGCGGGATTTCGCGGAGACGAGATCATTTTCGGTGGTGTCGGGAAGACGGAGTACGAGCTTGCGGAGGCGCTCGACGCCGGAGTGCTCCTCCTGAACGTCGAGTCGGAGATGGAGCTGCGGCTGATCAACTTTCACGCGGCGGCGGCTCAGGTGCGCGCGCCGGTCTCGATTCGCGTCAATCCCGAGATCACGGTGGACGCCGCCCACCAATACATCCGCACCGGCGAGCGCGGGCACAAGTTCGGCGTTCCCTTCGACGACGCGCGCCGCGTCGCCGAGCTGGCGGCGTCGCTCCCGCACGTCGAATTGCTCGGGCTCGACATGCACCTCGGATCGCAGCTTTCGCGCGTCGACCCATACCGCCTCGGCACTGAGCGCCTAACCGGCATCGCCGCCGACTTGCGCCAGCGCAGCGTCGGCTCGCTGCAGTACCTCGACATCGGCGGCGGGCTCGGTGTTCGCTACGACACGGAAGAGCCGCCCGATCTCGCTCGCTTCGCGCAGTCAGTGCTACCGCTGGTGGCGGACAGTGGGCTGCAGCTCATCATGGAGCCCGGGCGATTTGTCGTCGGCAACGCAGGCGTGCTGCTCACGCGCGTGCTCTATCGAAAACACAGCGGCGGCAAGGAGTATGTCATCACCGATGCCGGCATGACCGAGTTGTTGCGACCGTCGCACTATGGCGCATTTCATCGGATCGAGGCCGTCGAGGCAGGCGATGATCGCATTCGCGCCGACGTCGTGGGGCCGGTGTGCGAGAGCGGAGATTTTCTCGCGCTGGATCGCGAGGTACAGAACGTACGAGCCGGTGATCTACTCGCTGTCTTCGATGTCGGTGCATACGGTTACGTGATGTCGTCGAACTACAACAGTCGTCCGCGCGGCGCCGAGGTGCTCGTCGATGGCGATCGCTTCGCCATCGTCACCGAGCGAGAGAGTTACGAAACGTTGGTGCAGCAAGAGGTCGATGACCCGGAGTGGAGGAGCTGATGCGCATCGGTCTGGTATCCGACTCGCACGATCGCGTCCCCGCTGTGGCCGAGCTGCTGCGCCTCATGATCGCGGGCGGCGTCGGGATGGTGCTACACGCCGGAGACTATTGTGCGCCGTTTGTGTTCAAGCCGTTCGAGGAGACTAAACTCTCGCTGGCCGGCGTCTACGGCAACAACGACGGCGACAAGCAAGGGTTGCTCACGCGCGCGCAGAGCGCGTTCGGCACGGAGCTGTTCGACTCGCCGCATAGCTTCGAGATCGGCGGCCAACGATTGCTGCTCGTTCACGACATCGGCGACGTGCAGCAGCGATCGATCGAATCACACGCAATCGTCATACACGGCGGAACGCACAAGCAGGAAATGAAAACGCGCGGTGACACACTGATCGTGAATCCCGGCGAGGCGTGCGGGTGGCTCTTCGGAACGCCATCAGCCGCGATCCTCGATCTCGATACGAAGCAAGTGGAATTCCTCAGCCTCGATCCCGCGGAGTGGCGTCGCTGATGAGCTCCCGCATTCTCATCATCGACTACGGCTCGCAATACACGCAGCTGATCGCACGACGCGTGCGCGAGGCCCGTGTGTATTCAGAGATCCATCCACCGACCGTCACGGTCGATTTCATACGGGAGTGGGCACCAACCGGAATCATTTTTAGCGGCGGCCCCAACTCCGTGTACGGCGAGAACGTTCCGACGGCGCAGCTCGCGGCGCTCGAGATCGCACCTGTTCTCGGCGTCTGTTATGGGATGAACCTCATCGCCTACCTCGCGGGCGGCGACGTCGCACCGGCGGCGAGTCGCGAGTACGGGCGCGCCGAGGTTCGCGTTTGCGCCGGTGGGGGACCGCTCTTCAAAGGGTTCGAAACGCGAGAACCCTTCGTGGCGTGGATGAGCCACGGTGATCAGGTGCGCTCGCTTCCTCGCGGCTTCGTGAGCACGGCCAGCAGCGACAGCTCACCGATCGCCGCGTTCCGGCACGAATCCAAGCCGTGGTACGGCGTACAATTCCACCCGGAAGTCGCGCACACGCCGCGCGGCAGCGAGGTCCTCGCCAACTTTCTGTTCGAGGTCTGCGGCGCGACGCCCTCGTGGACGCCAAGTGCGTTCATCGATGACGAAGTTGCAAAGATCCGAAACATTGTCGGCAATCGACGAGCGATCTGTGGTTTGTCAGGCGGCGTCGACTCATCTGTTGCGGCCACGCTCGTGCACCGCGCGATTGGCGATCAGCTGACATGTGTTTTCGTCGACACGGGACTCCTTCGCTTGCATGAGCGTGAGCAGGTCGAGCGAACGTTCCGGGCTCACCTCGGCATCGAGCTGATCACCGTCGACGCGTCGGAGCGATTCCTCGACGCGCTCGACGGCGTCCAGGATCCCGAGGAAAAGCGGCGCATCATCGGCCATACTTTCATCGATGTGTTCGAGGACGCGACAAGCACGGT
>DATBBP010000045.1:0-2383 GCA_036270935.1 Gemmatimonadaceae bacterium | reverse complement strand
TCCATGATCCGGACCACCGGCGGCCGTGCGGTTGCTGCCACTTCGACCAGATCGAGGCCTTGTTCCTCCGCCATACGCAATGCGGCATCGACCTCGAGAATGCCGAGCTGTGAGCCGTCAGCCCCAATGACGCGAACGGGACTGATGCGGATCATGCGGTTCACCCGCACGCGTTTCGTTGTGTCCTGAATACCGAAGATCCTCAGCGAGAGAAAAGAAAAACGCGGACCCTCGATGGAATCCGCGTCGCGCGCCGCCCGCCCTCAGATGATCGAGGTCGCGGCGTCGAGTGTGGACTCCTGCAGCACGCCTCGCGTGCGTCCGCGAGGGCCAGAGGGTGGGAGCGGCGACAGGCCGCGCCACTTAGCGTATTGAAGCGGTTGAAGTTAGGCGGGATGGAGCCTGTCGTCAAGTGAGGGCGAGCACGACCTAGAGATCAAAAGGCGCGTCGAGAAGGACGCGCCGTTTCCGATGCGCCGTTTATAGCTCTACCCTCTACCCAGCTCGTCCATTTTCGCCCACCCTGTCTTCGCATCATGCTCGAAGACGAGGCTCCAGCCTTCTGCCTTGGCGCGCGCCAGAATCCGCCGTTTCGTTTCGAGCGTGATCAGCGGCTCGACGTCGTAGCCCATGATCCACGCGAGCGGCAGGTGCGCCGTCGTCGGGATGAGATCGCCGAGGTAGAGAGCGCGCTCGCCGCCGGACTCGAGTAGCAAACTCTGATGCCACGGCGTGTGCCCAGGCGTGTGCATCCCGCGTATGCCAGAGACGATTTCGCAATCGCCGTCGACAAAATCGTAGCGATTGTCCTCGGCGAGTGGCACGAAGTTGTGGGCGAAGTAGCTCCCGGCCGTGCGCTCGTTCGTGTGCGTCGCGAACTGGTACTCGCCACCTTGCACGACGTAGCGCGCGTTCGCGAACGCTGGCCGCAGTCGTCCGTCCGCCTCGAGAACCATGTTGCCGCCGGCGTGATCGAAGTGCAGATGCGTATTGATCACGAGTGCGACATCCTCTGGCCGAACACCAATCTCGAACAAGCCGTCTTCGAGTGCCGTGGGACCGTGCTCGCCGCGATTCTCGACCCCATAGATCTCGTAGAACTTCTCGGTCTCCTTGTTCCCTGCCCCGGTATCGATCAATACCGGACCGATGTCGTGCTCGATGAGCAGACAACGCATACCGAGCTGAATGCGATTGCGCTCGTCAGGCACGATGCGTTTTTGCCAGAGCGGTTTCGGCACGACGCCGAACATCGCGCCGCCGTCGAGCCTCTGACCGCCAGCCTGAATTGCGTGAACGGTCCAGCGTCCGAATTGCCGGGTTTCGACGCGAGCCCCGAGCCGGGGCGGCGCGGTGTCAACAGCCGGAGTCATGCTGTCGTGTCCTTGTCGACAGGTCGTGGAAAAGCGGTCGGGCGGCGACGACGATGGCGCTTCGGGATTGGGCGGATCAGCAAGCGTTGCAGATCGTCCCACGTCGCGCATCCGTCGCGTCGCGCGTCGTCGAGCAAACGCAGAAACACGCGCGCCGTGGCTTCCGCGTCACCGCCGGCACGATGCCGCCTCGTGATCTCGACGTCATAGTGCATCGCAACGTAGTCGAGCGACCGGCGCCGCAACTGAGGCAGGAGCTTCTTGACGAGCTTCACGGTGCACAGGCGACGCCCAGCAAGGGTACGTCCTGTCGCCCGTTCCAGCTCCACGTTTAAAAAACGCCAATCGAAGTTGACGTTGTGCGCCACGAAGACGCGGCCGTCCAACGCGCCGAGGAGCTGATCGCAGATCTCGGAGAACACGGGCGCGTGGCGCACCATCTGCGCCGAGATGTTCGTTAGTCCCGAGATCCACGACGGAATGGCTCGCTCCGGATTGACGAGTGTGTCGACGAGCGTTTTTGCGACGCCGTTCTTGACCTCGACAACGGCAATCTCGGTGATCCGGTCGCCACCCGCGAGCCGACTGCCAGTGGCTTCGACGTCGACGATGGCATACGACAGTCCAGCCAGCGACTCCGACGACGATAATTCCAGATCGCGCGCGAGTCCCCAGCGGCCGTCGGGCTCGCACACGAAGCGGCGGTGGCCGGCGAAGAGCGCTCGGGCCATGTGCTCCGCGACGGCGACGGGCATCGTCGGCAGTTGGCAAACATGGGAGATGAGCGTTTTGGCGTCGGCCGGCCCGGCCGCGAGATAATCCACGGCGCGTAGCGTGAGCAGCGTATCACGTGCCTCGACCGTGATACCTGATGAGTATTCACTCAATCCCAGGGATCCTCACGCTGCACGGGGCACGTCATGCATCTCGGCCCGCCGCCGCCGCGAACGAGCTCGGATCCCTCGAACGAGATCACCGCGCGGTCGCCCTCGGCGATTCGCTCTTCGCCC
>DATBBP010000044.1:0-6455 GCA_036270935.1 Gemmatimonadaceae bacterium | reverse complement strand
GAAGCACGCATGGCGGAGCCTGGGTTCTGGAACGATCAGCAGTCGGCTCAGGCTGTCGTGCAAGAAATGAAGGCGCTAAAGGGATGGACCGATCCGTTCGAGAAGATCGAGGGTCGCGTTGCCAGCGCGCAGGATCTCGAGACCCTATTGGCATCGGATCCGGACGACGAGATGTCGCGCGAGTTGGACGCTGAAATTGCGGCCGTCTCCAGGGATCTCGAGGCGTTGCGACTGCGTTCGCTGCTCTCGGGTCCCGATGATTTTCGTGACGCGCAATTGGAGATCAGCGCCGGCGCAGGTGGGACAGAAGCGCAGGATTGGGCGGAGATGCTGCTGCGCATGTACACGCGGTGGGCGGATCGCAAGGGCTACACGTACGAGACGCTCGATATGAGCGAGGGGGAAGAGGCCGGAATCAAGGGAGGCGTCATCGAGATCAAAGGGCCGTACGCATTCGGCTTCTTGAAGGCCGAGACGGGTGTCCACCGCCTTGTTCGCATCTCGCCCTTCGATGCGCAGGCTCGGCGACACACGAGCTTTGCATCAGTCTTCGTCTATCCCGTAGTGAACGAGGAGATCAACATAGAGATCCGCGACGAAGACATCAAAATGGACGTATATCGCGCGTCCGGCGCGGGTGGGCAGCACGTCAACAAGACCAGCTCCGCCGTACGCCTAACGCATATCCCGTCGGGGATCGTCGTCGCGTCGCAGCAGGAGCGTTCTCAGCATAAGAACCGACAGACCGCACTCAAGATGCTGAAGAATCGGTTGTATCAGCTCGAGGCGGAACGGCAGGCGAAAAAGAAGGCCGAGCTCGACGCGACAAAATCGGATGTCACGTTCGGAAGTCAGATCCGCAGCTATGTCTTTCAGCCGTATACGATGGTGAACGACCATCGCACGGAGCTGAAGATTCCTGACGTGCAGCGCGTGATGGACGGCGATATCGACCCGTTCATCGAGGCGTATTTACGCGAGTTCGGAAAGCGTGGCACGGGCGGGAGCGCCGCCGCGTGAGCGAAGATCTCAACTTCGTCCAGAAGGCGCGGCGCGAAAAGCTCGACGCGCTCGTCGAGCTGGGGGCGCAGCCGTTCGCCTATCGCTTCGATCGATCGCATACCGCCGCCGACGGCGTCGCGCTGTATCCCGAGGGACAAGAAGGCGATGGGGAGACCGTCCGCGTTGCGGGGCGGCTCGTCAGTTGGCGGTCGGCGGGAAAGACAGCATTTGCTCATCTCGCCGACTCATCTGGACGGATCCAGCTCTACTTTCGCCGCGACGTACTCGGTGACGACGTCTTCGCGCTGACGAAGCATTTCGATCTCGGCGACGTCATCGGAATCGAGGGGCCACTTTTTCGCACGCGCACCGGCGAGGTCACGATCCGTGTCACTCGCGTTGAGATGCTCGCGAAGTCGCTTCGGCCGCTGCCATTTGGCAAGGAGGAGGTCGTCGACGGACAGGTCGTGCGCCATTCCGGACTCACCGATGCCGAGCAGCGTTCGCGGCAGCGGTATGTCGATCTCGCGGTGCACCCGGAGGTGCGGGCGTTGTTTCGCGCCCGCTCGCGCATGATCACCTCGATTCGGTCGTATCTCGATGAGCTCGATTACCTCGAGGTCGAGACGCCGGTGTTGCAGCCGCTGTACGGCGGTGCGTACGCGCGACCGTTCGTAACGCACCACAACACGCTCGACATGCCGCTGTATCTGCGCATTGCTGATGAGCTCTATCTCAAGCGTCTCATCGTCGGTGGCCTCGATCGGGTGTATGAGATTGGACATGACTTTCGGAACGAGGGAATCGACCGCACGCACAATCCCGAGTTCACGATGCTCGAGTTTTACGAGGCGTACGCCGATTACACGGTGATGATGGATCGCGTCGAGCGCCTCCTGGGTTGCGCGGCGGAGGCAGTTCGGCAGGCACTCGGTCCGGAGTCGCGCGTGCCGATGCTCAGACCGCCGTTTGCGCGGATCGAGTGGCTTCCGTCGTTGAACTCGGCGCTTGGAATGGATGCGTTCGCGGCCGACGACGAAACGCTGCGGAACGCGGCGCGTCGTGCAGACGTAGACCAAGTAGACACGCTTAGTCGTGTGAAGGTGCTGGACGAACTGTTTCAGGCCCTCGTGGAATCGAAGATCGTAACCCCGACTTTCGTGATCGATTATCCGGTGGAGCTCTCACCGCTCGCGAAGCCAAAGCGCGGCAATCCGAGACTCACGGAGCGGTTCGAGCTGTTCGCGGCAGGCCGGGAGCTTGCCAACGCGTTCAGTGAATTGAACGATCCGCTCGATCAACGCCGGCGTCTCGAGGCGCAGGCGCGCCTTCGTGCGTCGGGTGACCTCGAGGCGGTCGGTGTGGACGAGGACTATCTACGCGCGCTGGAATACGGGATGCCGCCGACGGGTGGAGTCGGGATCGGCATCGACCGGTTGTTCATGTACCTCGCCGATGTCCAGAACATTCGGGATGTCATTCTCTTTCCGACGCTGCGACCAGAATGAAACGGCTCGAGCTAGCCATCGCGTGGCGATACCTGCGGAGCCGCCGCGGCTCGCGATTGCTATCGCTCATCAGCGTGATTGCGATCGGTGGTGTGATCGTCGGTGTGAGCGCGCTCATCGTGATCATCGGCGTGATGAATGGTCTGCAGAGCGATCTTCGTGACAAGATACTCATCGGCAGCCCCGACATCCGAGTGCTCACCTACGGTGAAGACATGTCGATGAGCAACTGGCAGCGTGAGCTGGAGCGGGTGCGCCGGATGAAGCCGAATGTCGTGTCGGTGAGTCCGTTCGTGCACGGCCAAGCGGTCATTAACGGCGGGCATAAGTACAACGAGGCCGTTTTCTTCATGGGCATCGAGCCTGATCAGCCGGGCTTGGATCCGGTGACTCGCATTCGCACGACGGCTCGCGCGGGGAACTTCACGTTCGGTACGACCGACGGCAAACGGCGTGGTGTCGTTCTTGGCAGCCGATTGGCTGAACGGCTCAACGTGACACCGGGCATCGACTCGATCACGATGATCACGGCCGGGAGCGGGAACATCGATCCCGTAACAGGAATGCCGGCCATTCACGCCGAGCGTTTCGAGGTGACTGGAATCTTCGAGACGCAGATGTACGAGTACGACAACAGCTATGTGTTCATGTCGCTGGCGTCGGGACAGCAGCTCGCGCAGCTCGGGAACTCGGTAACGGGCCTCGAGGTACGAACGCGAACGCGAGCGGAAGCTCCCACCGTCGGGCGTGCAATCGAGGACACGCTTGGCTTTCCGTATCGCACGGAAGACTGGCAGGCCCAGAACTCATCGCTGTTTCACGCGCTCAAGCTCGAGAAGTTCGGCATGACGTTCATCCTCCTTCTCATCGTCCTCGTGGCCGCATTCAACATCGTGAGCACGTTGACGATGGTGGTGACCGACAAAACGCGTGAAATCGGCATTCTGCGCGCCATGGGAATGCCCGCGCGATCAATACGCAAAATCTTCTTCGCGCAGGGCGTGGTGATCGGAATCGTCGGAACTTTCGGTGGACTTGTTTTGGGTCTATTCGCGTCCTTCTTAATCGACCGATACAAGCTGATCGCGCTGGACCCGTCCGTATATTTCATCGATCACTTGCCTGTCGCGACGCAGCTGCTGGACGTGGCGCTGATCGTGCTCGCGAGTTTGCTGATCGCAGCCCTGGCGACGCTGTATCCAGCGCGGCAGGCTGCGAAGTTATTCCCGGTAGAGGCCATTCGACACGAATGACGGTGCTCCAGGCGGTTGATCTGGCGAAAACGTACACGGGAGGCGACGGCGGGCTCATTATGGTGCTCGACGGCGTGAACCTGGACGTCGTGCGTGGAGAGATGGTGGCGATTGTCGGAGCGAGCGGTGCGGGCAAGAGCACGCTTCTGCATTTGCTCGGCGCACTCGACCGTCCAACCCGCGGCCGGATCAGCATTGCAGGCGAGCAGATCGAGGACCGGTCCGATGAGGAGCTGTCGGTGCTGCGCAATCGGCGGGTGGGATTCGTGTTTCAGTTTCACCACTTGCTACGAGAGTTCAGTGCGCTCGAGAACGTGATGATGCCCCTGCGCATCGCCGGTTGGGACACCAAGCGCGCGCAAGGACGAGCCGAGGAGCTGTTGAGTCGGGTTGGATTGGCGGGGCGCATGAGTCACCGGCCGTCGGAGTTGTCGGGCGGTGAGCAGCAGCGGACCGCGGTCGCCAGGGCGCTCGCGATCGATCCGGCAATCGTTCTCGCCGACGAGCCATCAGGAAATCTGGATCACGCGAACAGCTCGCGATTGCATGATCTCTTCGTTGAGCTGTCGCGTGACCTGGAGATTGCAATGGTCGTTGTAACGCATAACCGATCGTTGGCATTGCGCGCGGACCGCGCGCTCCTGCTCGAAGATGGGCGCCTAACGGATACGGGTGTGCGCGAGGTGCTTGCCTGATGATGTGCGACAGCTGCGGAGAGCGGGATTCCGTCGTGCACGTCACGCGCATCGAGGGCGGAGAGGTGAAGCTCCTCCATCTCTGCGAGCGCTGCGCAGCGGAGCATGGTGTCGAGACGAGCGTTCCGACACCAAAGCATCCGTTAGGCGATTTCCTCCAAGCCGTACAGCAGCAGGCCGCGCTCACGAGCGTGGACGCAAGCCGATGCGTGTTCTGCCACACTACGATGGCTGACTTCCGCGCGACGGGTCGCTGGGGATGCGCGCGCTGCTATACGACATTCGAGCACGGGATGCGCGATCTCCTGCGGCGAGTGCACGTCAGCGCGAAGCACAGCGGAAAGGCCTATTTAGCGCCCCGCAGCGAGACGATAGAGCGGGCCGCGGCGCTTGGCGAGCTGCGCGAGCGCTTGCGTCGTGCAATCGAAACCGAGCAGTTCGAGCTCGCGGCAGATTTGCGCGACCGCATCAAGGTGCTCGAATGACCATCGACCTCTCGCTCTTGCCGGACGGCGGCGTCGGTTGGCTCGATGCATCAGGCAAGCACGCGGACATTGTGCTGTCGACGCGAATTCGCCTTGCTCGGAACGTCGAGGGCTACGCGTTCACGGCGCGGGCGCGCGACGGAGAGCGTCTCCGTGTGTTGTCGCAGGTGCGGGAGGCCCTCACGTCCCTGCAAGACCTGCGCGATGCCGTGCTCTATCGGCTCGACGAGTTGTCACCAACAGATCGCGCTTTGCTCCATGAGCGCCATCTGGTAAGCAAGGAGCTGGCAGGTCTCGACGCGCAACACCCGCTTCGGAGTGGAGCGGCTGTGTTTCTCTCCGACGGGTTGGGCGTCATGGTGAATGAGGAGGACCATCTCCGGCTGCAGGCGCTTCGATCTGGGTTCGCGCTCGAAGAAGCATTTGCGGCGATCGACCGGCTCGATCGAGATCTCGGCGCACGTGTGCCTTTTTCGTATCACGCGGAGTTTGGATTCTTAACAGCGTGTCCGACGAATGTCGGCACGGGAATGCGGGCCTCGGTCCTGATCCATCTCCCCGGACTGGTGCACACGAAGGAAATGGGGCGGGTGTTGGCTGGGCTTCAGCAAATGGGGTTGACGTATAGGGGATTGTATGGGGAAGGGAGTGAAGTCGTCGGGAATTATTTCCAGATCTCGAACCAGACGACACTCGGTCGATCGGAAGAGGAATTGCTCGATCAATTGCTGCGAGTCGTCGGGCATGTGATCGAGCGTGAGGAAGAAGCGCGACGAGTCTTGCTTCGTGATGCGGGGTATATTATCGAAGACAAACTCTGGCGCGCGTACGGTACTCTGCGCTATGCCCGAAGCCTCACGTTCGATGAGGCGATGAACTATTTGAGTGGCGTGCGGTTGGCCGTAGGGCTGAAACTGGTCACCGGCCTCAGTGTATATACCCTCAACAAGCTCCTGATTTTCTCACAGGCCGCGCACCTCGCCTACGCCGAAGGACGACCGCTTACTGAAAGCGAGACGAACCTGGCTCGTGCACGGTATGTGCGTAAAGCGTTGGAAGAGGAAGCGGGGACGGTCGGTTAGACGAACGGTCACCCCCCGGTAATTGAGGGACACATGAACGGCTACAACTTCACCGAGCGGGTGAGGAAGGTCCTCGCTATGGCGCGAGAGGAGGCCGCACGCCTCCACCACGAATATGTGGGGACCGAGCATATCCTGCTTGGGCTCATCCGAGAGGGTGAGGGCGTGGCAGCCACCGTCCTGCAGAATCTCAGTGTGGAGCTTGATGAGATTCAGCAGAAAATCGAAGAAACCGTCAAAAAGGGGAAAGCCGCCCAAACCACAGGGCCGGATCTCCCCTATACCTCGCGCGCAAAGAAGGTGCTCGAGCTCGCCATGAGCGAGGCGCGCGAGCTGAATCACAGCTATGTCGGGACTGAGCATCTGCTCCTCGGCTTGCTGCGAGAGGAGAAGGGAATCGCCGCCCAGGTGCTGACTGACGCGGGCGTCA
>DATBBP010000043.1:0-4804 GCA_036270935.1 Gemmatimonadaceae bacterium | reverse complement strand
GGCCCGGCGGGAACGAGCTGTTTGGCGAGGATGTCGATGCGCAGATTCATGCCCTCGAGCGCGCGCCGAGCAGCACCATGTCTCCAGCGTCGGCCCGCGCAGACGGACCACGTCAGTGGTGTCAGCGCCGTGTCAGTGGTTTCTGCGGCCCAGCTTCCCTGACCTCGCACAATTCAGCTGTTTGTTGCGTCCACCGCCGCGAGGATCTCGATCCGGCAGCATTCCCTTCGTCGTCTGACTCCCGCGCTCAGCCGAGCAATTCGTGCAGCACCTTCATGACCTCATCGGAGGCCTCCATGGCATGCGGGTCGACGCGGCCGCCTGCCTCGATGAGCAGTCTTGCAACCTCGGCATGATTCGCCTCGCGCTTCCCCGAATTCGCCGATCCGTGGCAGCACCAGTTCAACGGCGCACCTCCGTAGACCCGATCGCGAACGTCGATCAGCGCACGCCCTGCCGGGTACCGCAGAATTGCAGCGACGCACGCAACCGAGCCTTCCCACGCCGCGCAATGCAGTGCGGTGCCGGAGGTCGGCCCCGTCAGGCTCGTCGCGCTGGGATCGAAGCCTAGCTCGAGCATCAATTCGACAGCTGGCACATTCGCCGACCAGGCCTCGTCCGTCAGCCCGCGTCGATCGTTGCTCGTTAGGTTCTGCACGATGCCGGGGTGAGCGCGCACGATCGCTTGCGCCTGGTCGCGGTCACCCTCGTGACAGGCGAGAAGCAGGCGCTGCTCAGGGGAAGCGAGCTCCCGCAACGCATCGAGGGTCTCGCGCTGCTTGAACCTGGAAGCGGTCTGCAACGGCGTCATGTTCGACCCGATCGTCCACAGATAGATGTGATAACTGCTCGGCGGCTTCTCGGCGTACTCGCCCTGGCCCGTGCGGAGCGTCAGCAGAGACCGATCGCGCTCGACCATCTCGCGCGCCTTGCTCGTTAGGCCGAGCGCGGCGGCGAGAAAGATATCCACGGTGGCGCCGCGCTCCACGAGATACCTCGCGACGTCGCGGCGCGGCGTTTCCCCGTCTCCGACGTCGCCCAACATCCACTGCGCCGGCGTCGATCGATGGTCGAGATCCTTCGCGTCGATGTCCGCGGCGCGGTCGATGAGTAGAGCGGCAACTCGGCGCGATCGCGCGAAGTGGAGCGGCGTTTGGCCGTCGCCGCCTCGCTCGTGTACCCGCGCCGGATCCGCGTCGAGCATCTGCTCCAGGAGCTCGACCCGGTCGAGGTGTGCAGCGGCGCACGCATCCGGAATCGCCCCCGCGGCAAGCAGGCGCTCGGCAACGGCATCGTTTGCCCCGTACAGCGAATGGAAGCCTCCCGCCCACCAATCGCTGCGCCGGTTCGGGTCGGCGCCAAGCTGGAGCAACGCATCGACAAGTTCAACATTGCCAGCACCGGAGACCGCTACGATCGCTGGCGAGTCGAATCCGAACATCGGTGCGTTGACGACATCGCGCAGCTTGGCGCGGACCGGAAGGAGTTGCCTCAATTCGCCCACATCATGCGCGCGGATCGCCCGCTTGAAACGTTCCTCTGGCGAGAGTCGGTCCAGGGTCAGCCGTTCGATGTGGTCGCGCAGGGCAACAACCTCCGTCGTGTCTGCCGGTGTCCGCACATCGGCGCGAACGAGGCTTACGCAGCCGCGTTGCTCTCGTGCTCAGGTGGGCGCAGCCCTTCCCGCGGACCGGAGGCGTCCTGGACGCTCACACAGAACGTACGATCCGCGCCCATGCGCGCAAGCGTCTCGAACCGCGGCTCGGCCTCTTACCCATTAGATCTTAGGAATCAACGTGATCGCTCCTACGTCCGGCTCCACTCACTCTAGCTCTCCCGTGGATCGCTTCGCTCTCGTCTCTGGCACCACGTCCGGTATCGGACAGGCCGTCGCCTTGCAACTGCTCGAACGCGACTGGCGCGTGCTCGGCGTCGCCCGTCGCACGTCGACGATCGAGCACAACGCCTACACGCATTTGCAGCTGGACATGGCGGACGCAGCCGCCTTGTCCCGCTCGCTCGATGACCGCCTAACGACCTTGCTCTCCGATCGCACCCTGCGACGCGTTGGCCTCGTCAACAACGCCGCCCATCCCGGTCTTCTCGGCCCGATTGCGCATTTCGAACACGAGGAGCTGAGCGACGTCTTCGCCGTGAACGTCGCTGCACCCATCTGGCTCATGGGCGCTTTCGCGCGTCACACGCCGCCCACCACTTTGCTTCGGATTGTGAACGTGTCGACGCGTGCCGCGGTGCTCGGCATCGCTGGCCTCGGCGCATACGGCTCGAGCAAAGCCGCGCTCCGCATGGCGGGGATGGTGCTTGCCACGGAACTCGACGCCGCCGGCGACAAACGCACCTCGATTCTCTCGTACGAGCCCGGGACGGTCGACACGCCAATGCAAGCCAACGCGCGCGCAAAAACGCGGGACGTCCTTCCTTCGGTCGAACTGTTCGCTGGATTCGCCGCGAGTGGAAAACTCATACCGCCCGAGGCGCCGGCGCGCGAGATCGCCGATTTTCTCGACAGCGATACCCGCAATCGATTCGCCGAGCGCCGCTACGGCACCTAACGGCCGCGTTAGGCAGCCGCGGTCGCTACCGCGAGCTCGTCCTCGTCCTCGATGAGGATCACGCCACCCAGCGGCACGGCGCCCGCGAGCTCACCGATGTCGCCCGTGTGGTACGCTTCCTCACCATGCTCGGCCGCGTCGAGTCCGAGGAGCTCGTCGCCCAGGGACGCACGGATCGGCATCAGCGCGCGCAACGTTCCAATGATTCCCGCGGTGATTGATGCCGAGAGTACCATCGTTGCGGCGACAGCGAGTGCCTGCACACCGAGCTGCGCCGGATTGCCGGCGAGTAGTCCGTCTGCCCCGCCCGGATTCACCGTCTTCGTCGCGAACACGCCCGTCAACAACGCGCCGAGGATGCCGGCAACACCGTGACATGCGAAGACGTCGAGCGCGTCATCGATCTTGGTGTGCGCGCGCACCTGCATCGCGACGTACACGACGCCTGCTGCCATCGCGCCGATCAGCAATGCCGAGCGTGGCGTAACGAAACCAGCAGCCGGGGTGATCGCCACCAATCCAACGATCGCCCCGGTCGCTGCTCCGACGGCTGTGGTGCGGCGACTTCGCGCGAGGTCGAGCAACAACCAGCACACGAGCGCCGCCGCTGCCGCAGCGTGCGTATTCACGAGCGCCGTCACGGCGAGCGGTGACGCGCTCAACGCCGAACCGGCGTTGAAGCCGAACCAACCGAACCATAACAAGCCCGCTCCGAGGAGCGTGAACGGCACGTTGTGGGGCACCAATCCCCCGCGCGCGATCGCATGCCGGCGGCCCAGCATGAGCGCGGCAACCAGCGCCGCGGTTCCTGCGCTCACATGCACGACCGTCCCGCCCGCGAAATCGAGAGCGCCTAACGAACGCAACCAGCCTCCGTCGCCCCACACCCAGCGCGCCAGCGGATCGTACACGAGCGTCGTCCACGCAAGCGTGAAGAGGAGATAGGCCGAGAACCGCAACCGTTCCACCACCGCGCCAGAGATCAATGCGACGGTGATCGCCGCGAACATCGCCTGGAAAATCGCGAACGCCAGATGTGGAATGGTCGCCGCATATGCCGCGTTAGGCGCGGCGCCGACGTTGGCGAGTCCCCACCAGCCCAAGCCGCCAATCCACGACGTGCCCGGGCCGAACGCGATCGAGTAGCCCCCGAGCACCCACTGCACCGTCACGAGCCCCAGCGCGGCGAGGCTCATCATGAACGTGTTGAGCGCATTCTTCTGTCGCACCAAACCGCCGTAAAACAGCGCAAGTCCCGGCACCATGAGCATCACCAGCGCGGCGCTGACGAGCACCCAGGCGGTATCGCCGGCTGAGATCACAGGCGTCATGATGCGATCTCCTCTATTTCTGCCTGACGAGCACGCGCCTGCACGACGTCCGCCGTAACCGGCGTCAGCGCGGCGACGTCGGATTCGCCCGTGCGAATGCGAATTACGCGATCGAGATCCTGGACGAAAATCTTTCCATCGCCGACTTCGCCCGTACGCGCAGCCGACACGATGGCGCGAATTGTTGGTTCGACGAACGGCTCGGAGACCGCGGCTTCGATCTTCACCTTCTCGCGGAACTCGAGCACGAGTGACGAGCCTCGATAGTGCTCCACGATCTCCCGCTCGCCGCCGTGCCCGCTCACTCGCGAGAGGGTCATACCGGTGACACCGACGCGGAACAGCGCCTCCTTTACTTGGCGGAGGCGGTCGGGGCGAATGACAGCCGTGATGAGCTTCATGTTTTCCCACTTTCCAGTAAAAACCGTTTTGCAAGCTGTCGTTGCCTTGGCAACATGTCAAGAAATTTTTTCATTTTCGACAAAAAACGGAGCACAATAAGTCAGTCGGCATCTTGATCTGCCGACTTTGTACGTCACTTCTTGCATTTTATGCAGGATACCTGCTACACTCTGTTGACCTGGCCCCGAGGCTTTTCCATGCCGCAGACTGCCGCAGGTAGTAGCTCCGCTTCCGCCCCTTCTATTGATTTCGCCCCAGCGCTTCTCCACGGACCGCATCACCCGCTGGATCAGCTTTCACTCGGCAAGATCGTCCAGATCCGTGAGCGATTGCTCGCCGCCCAGGCCCTGGGCAAGCGCGTGTTCCGCTTCGAGTCTGGCGACCCCAGCTTCGCACCGCCGGCCCATGCCATCGACGCGATTACCCAAGCGGCTCACGCCGGCAAGACGCACTACATCCCGAACAACGGGGTCCCCGAGCTGCGCCGCGCCCTCGCGC
>DATBBP010000042.1:0-6345 GCA_036270935.1 Gemmatimonadaceae bacterium | reverse complement strand
AGAAGGGGATTTTCATCGTGCCGACGGATCTCGACAGCGCGACCGTGCTGCGCTACTCGAGCCGCTCACAAGGAAAGTTCGTAGTGACGCCGGCGCAGGTGCCGACGATCCTGAACGGACAGCGCGACCGCCTGCGTCGCGCAATGAGGATCGGACTCACGATCGCTGCCGGCTCCGACAACTATCTCGACCTGGGGATGGCGCAGGGCGAGGCCGCGAAGCACAATCTTTTCGCGTATGCCGAAGCAGGGATGCCGAATCTCAACGTCGTGCAGGCCGCGACGTGGAACGCCTCGCGATTACTGGGGCTCGAGAATCGGATTGGGGTTCTGAGGCCGCACGCCTCGGCGGACATCGTCGCCGTGGAAGGCGATCCTGGGGCGGAGATTCACGCGCTCGAGCGAGTACGCTTCGTGATGAAACAAGGAACCATCTACTTGAACAAGCTCCCGGCGATTCGAGACTAGCGTGCCTGTCATCCTGCGCTTCGCTCAGGATGACAACGGAGTTTAGAAGATCCGTAAGTTGATGTACTTCCGCGGGTTTTTCTTGAAGTCGTTCATCAACGAATCGACGCTGCCGACGAGGTTGCGGACGTCGCGATAGAGCGACGTATCGGTCAGCAGGCGGCCAGCGGATCCCTCGCCCGTATTCAGCTTCGCGAGCGCAACGTTGAGTTGCCGCGATGCGCTGTCGAGCGAGGTCGCGAGCTTCGCAAAGTTCTGGCTCGTCGACGAGAAGCTGCGGAGCGTCGAGTCGATGCGCGCGGAGTCGATCGCCGTTGCCGCGCGTCGATAGGCGGCGAGTGTCGCCGTGAGATTGCGATTCTGCTCGGCCGCGATGGACTGAAGCTCCGTCGCGAGCGACGTCGTCGCCGCGATCGTGCGGCGCAGATCCTTGACACCGCCGGCCTGCACGAGCTCGACGTCGAGCACTTGCGTCATGCGCTGTACGTTCTGGCCGATCGAGTCCATGCGGCTCATGATCTGCGCGATATCGGGACTCGGCGCACCCGCAGGAACCGTGTCCCCGGGCGCATAATTCTGAGCTGGAACGGGCAGCGTTGGCGTCAATGCGACGGCGACGTCACCGAAGATGCCCACTGGCTTGACGCTCGCGACGGATCCTTTCGGAACTGTCTGATCGCTGTTCACGCGAAATGTGACGTCGAGGAAACCGTCGCGACGAAGAGTGACGTCGCTCACGTAGCCGATGTTGACACCGGCGAGCAGCACGGGCTGTCCTTGCTTGAGACTCTGTCCCCACGCGAAGCGCGTATAGAGGGGATAGCCGGTCGACAGCCCGCCTCGCGCAAGCCAGAGCGCCCCGACCGCGAGAATCCCAACGGCAATGGTGATCAATACGCCGACGGCCACTTCGTCGCGTCGTCTCATGGTTGCAGGAATTGTCCGAGCAGAATTGCAGTGAGTGCGTCCAACACCAGTATGACCACAGAAGTGATCACAACGGCACGTGCGGTCGACCGCCCGACGCCCTCGGCGCCCGTCTCGGTGATGTAGCCTTCGTAGGAGCAGTTGAACGCAATGGCCCAGCCAAAAAGCAGTGCCTTGAGCAAACTATAAAACAGTTGGAATGCCCCATACCCGAGACGCAGCCCTTCCTTGAAATCACTGGGAGGCACCTTGGTGAAAAAAATCGAGATCACGTACGCGCTTCCCAGGCCGACGGCATCGGCAAGCACCACCAGCGTCGGAAGCATAACGAGGGCCGCCAACAGCCGAGGGACGACGAGGTACGCGATCGGGTCATACGCCAGCGTTTCCAGCGCGTCGATCTGCTCGGTGACGCGCATCGTTCCGATTTCCGCGGTCATGCGCGCGCCAACGCGCCCGGTGAGCACGAGTCCAGTCAGGAGCGGACCCAGCTCGAGGATGATCATCAGGCGCGTGGCGAGCCCCACGAGCGAGAGCTGCACGCCGGGAAAGAGCTGATACCGGATCTGAATGGCTATGACGGCGCCAATGAACGCGGCGACGATCGATGCGAGCGGCACCGAGTCGACGCCGATATTGCGCATTTGTCGTATCCATTCTCCGACCCACGTTCCCGGCTCCGCGAGCGCGCGAACGATGTCGCGCAGGAAGAAGCCGCGTAGCCCGATATGTCGAAAAATGCTGACGAAACTGCGCGTGACCCGACGAAAGAAGCGCACCCCGGCGCGCTGCACGACGGGAAACGTCTCCGTCGGACGCAGATCGGTTCCGCGGGGGTAAAAGGTGGAACCCACTAGCGGCGCGTATCAGTGGGTTCGTTCTGCCTAGCGAGATGAGTCAGCACGCCGAATTCTAGCATAGCGCGGTAGCGGTGGTGAACGCGGCGGGCAATGTTCTACGTTCGGACGCGCGCCATCAGCACCAACCCAATGACACCAAACAGCATGCCCGGAACCCACGCCGCGAGATCTGGCGGGATAATTCCTTTGCCGCCGATAGCCTTCGTGAGCTGAATCATCATCAGGAAGATGACGGTCGTCGCGAGACTGATGCCGATACCGTACGCGGTGCCGCCGCGCTGTGTGCTCGTGGCAAGCGGCGCGCCGAAGAGTGCGATGATGATGCACGTCGCCGGGATCGCGATCTTCAGTGCTCGCTCGACGCGCATCAGATTGGCGTCGCTGCCCGAGCGCTCCTGTGCGCGAATAAATCGCGTGAGCTCCTCGTAGCGCATCTCCTCTGGACTGCGCGGCTTAGCCATCATTTCGACGGGCCGCTCGGTAAGGCGCCGGTCACGAAGGCTATCGAAGCTCACGGCGAAGCTCGTTGGCGTCGTGTCGGGGACAACCTCGAGATAGCCGCCGCCGAGCGTCCACCCGCGCTTCGCATCGTAGCGAGCCGTGCGCGCCGTGAGCACGTACGTGGGATAGTCGGCGCCGGATCCTTTGCGTTCGATCTGAGCTTGGTCCATGGTGCCGTTATTCGTGTTGAGCGAACCGACCTTGTAGACGCGTCCGTATTCGCCGGCGAACGCGAAGTTGTAACGCGTCGTCTGCGTCACCGCCGCCGCTTTCTCCTCGAGCAGGTCCGCACGCTTCTGATTGGTGATCGGCACGACTTCGCCCAGGGCGAGATCCAGGCCACACGCAACAATGGCAGCGAGCAGAATGGGGGCAATGAGCCGATAAAAACTGATGCCCGACGCTTTCGCCGCCGTAATCTCGGAATGGCGCGTGAACCCGCCGATGGAGAAGACCGTCGCGAACAGCACCGCTGCGGGCATCACCATGAACATCGAATCAGGGAGCCAGTAGACGTAGCTCATGATGATGTTCTGGCGCGGCAGATTTCGGCTCAGGTATTTGCTCAGATTGTCGGTGAGATCGATGACGATCACCAACAGCGGGAAGCCCAATGCGGTCGAGACAAAAATCTTCCAGAACTCGAAGAAGACGTACCGGTCGAGCGGCCTAACGAGTCTCACGCCATCCTCCGTCGCCGTTCGAGCGGCAGGCCGGCTTTGCGTCCGACGCGCGCGAACCACATGCGCGCCGTCTCGAGCATCTCGCCGAAGTCTCCGCCACGGCCAGTGGTGGCCTCACGGCCCATACGCAGCGTCATCACGAGTCCGACGACTGTCATGATCACATTCGTTGCCCACATTGCCCAGAAGGGCGAGATGATACCACGGTCCGAGAGCGCTTCACCGCCGATCAACCCGACGTAGTACACGGCAAATATGAAGAGACTCACGCCGATCACCAATCCGACGCCCCCGCGCGGAAAGCGCAGGGCCACGGGCGCACCAACAAGCACGAAGATCAGGCAGGCGGCAGCGAGCGAGAACTTCTTCTGGATCTCGACGTCATAACGATTCCGCAGCAGCCGTGATTGGTCTGCATTCAGCTTGGCGAGATTGATCCGCTGATCGGCTGGAAGGCCGGCCATTCCCCCAGCCGAGGGCGAAATTCCCGCGGACGGTGGTAGTGGCCGGGCTGTTGCAGCGGCCGCAGGCCGCGGTCCGCCGCTGACGACGCGACCGACGCCGGCGAGCAAGCCACAATAGGCGCCTCCGACACCAAAAGGCGTCTTGTACATCGGCGCCTTGGGATGTGGTCCGGCTGGAGGTTTTGGCTGCGGAATCGCTTTGACAGTCGCGCTGGCAACCGGCCGCATGGCGGCAACGATCGAGTCACGCTCCCACTGTGCTTCGACCGAGTCGAAGCGCGCGCGCTGGAGTCCCGTGTCCGCCTTGGCGAGCGCTGCTTGCATCTCGCAGACGGACATCTCGCGATCGCCCTTCGAGACGGTGTCGGCGTTGCCGGTCTCCTGGAACTGCGACGCGACGCCGGCGACGCGCATGAGCTGTCGCATGTAGTACAGTCGCGTGAGCTGGCCGGGTTTGTCCGTCGGCACGGTTTCCATGAGACCGTGGTAAAGCGTCATCTGTAGATCGCGCTGGTTCGGCGCCAGCTCGATTTTGCCGCTGTCGGCAGTGATCGTGCGCCGATTCACCGGGTTGGCGACGTCGTAGATCGTGACGTCGCGCATGCGCGACGAGCCCTCGTCGAGATGGTTGGCACGAAGATAGAGCTGACCTTCCTTGATGGTGTTCAGTACCTGCTCACGAAGCGCAAACGTCGGCTTCGCGCGGAAGATGTCCATCTGCAGAACGGCGAGGCGATGGTTCGCCCTGGGCAAGATCTGGTCGTTGAAGCCAAGCATAACGAGCGCGAGCACAAACGCCAAGGAAAGCGACGGGATAAGGAGCTGCCGCATCGAGACGCCGCCTGCCTTGAGCGCGGTGATCTCGTTCTCCGACGCCAGCCGGCTGAACGCGTAGAGCACGGCGACGAGCACCGCCATCGGCAGCGTCATCGCAACCGTGAACGGAATCGACAGAACGAAAAACTCCGCAATTACCTGCCAGCGAAGTCCCTTGCCAACGAGATTTCCGAATTGGCGCGCGATGTACTGTAGCAGCATCAACGACGTGAGCGCCGTCAACGCGAAGGTGAACGGCCCGAAGTGCTCCTTGAGTACGTAACGGCTGATTATTTTCACGTCGATTCGTGGGGGCGCTCGGACAACAACTTCAGTATTTCCACAATGTTGGACGCCTGAAAGTACTTGTAAGTTCCATTGGGTCGCGCCGACCATGCAAGGTCTTGCACGTGGCGAGTGGCAAGTGCCAAGTGGCGAGTTTCGCACGCGACCGAAGGTTGGCTACTCGCCCCACGGCACTCGTCACTCGCCACTCGGTACTACGAAGGTAACCCTCCAGCATCCAAGCAGTCCTCTAATCGTCCCCATCGTGAGACCCTTGCTCCCGCTCCTCGTCTGTCTCTCCCTGTCTCTGGGCGCCTGCGACTACTTTCACCGGCCGCAGACGGTGTTCAGCGGCGACGCGTCGCTCGCGTACGTGAAGACCCAGCTCGACTTTGGGCCACGCGTACCAGGGAGCCCCGCGCACCGCCGGACGGGCGATTGGATCATCGCGCAGATGAAGCAGCGCGTCGACACCGTCGTTGTGCAGAGTTGGCCCCACGTGACCGCCAAAGGCGACACCCTGCCGCTGCGCAACATTCTCGCCCGCATCAATCCATCGGCCACGCAACGCGTCCTCTACATCACGCACTGGGACACGCGGCCGACCGCGGACGAAGACATGAACCTAGGCAACAAGGGGCGGCCGATCCCTGGCGCAAACGATGGCGCGTCGGGCGTGGCACTCCTGATGGGCATCGCCGACGCGCTCAAGAAAACGAAGCCGATCTATGGGGTCGATCTGCTCTTCGTGGACGGCGAAGACTATGGCAGCTTCGACGGTTACAACGCCGATAGCGCGCTGACGAAGCATTATGACGTGCTGATCGGCTCGACATACTTTGCCAATCACCTGCCCTCGCCGGACTATAAGCCGATCTTCGGCGTGCTCTTCGACATGATTGGGGACAGGAGCCTGCAGATCCTTCAGGAATCGAATTCGGTCGACGCGGCACCCGAGGTCGTCACGCGCGTGTGGTCGACGGCCAACGACCTCGGATATGGGAAGTACTTCCTCGACGCGAATCGCGGTGGGGTGACGGACGATCACGTGCCGCTGCTCAAGCGCGGCTTGCGCGTGATCGACGTTGGTGACTTCGACTACTGCTCCGACGGAACAGTCGGGTGTGAGCCGGGGCCGAACAATATCCATCACACGATGCAGGACACCTTCGACAAGGTGTCGGCGCGGAGTCTTCAGGTCGTTGGCGACGTAGCGGTCGCGCTCGTTACTCGTTAGGGTCGCGCGATTTTGGAACGAAGCGCAAGAATCTGCTGGGGCTCCGACCGCGAAGGAGTCCTATTGTCGGCGCATGCCAACACCCGCCGAAAAGAAAGCGCTCCT
>DATBBP010000041.1:0-4359 GCA_036270935.1 Gemmatimonadaceae bacterium | reverse complement strand
CATGAGAGCGAGCCGCTGTTTATCGATGGCGGGATCAGCGGGAGCGATAAAGTCGCCGTCTCAGCCTGCACCGTCGGCGTCGTGAAAAGTCATCGAACGCTCTACGCGGAAGGGGACGCGTTGCAAACGATCTTCGCGCTGCGGCGCGGCGAGCGCTCGAGTGCCTTTCGGGTGACTTCGCCGAAGCGCATTCCCGTCGCCAGTTGGTATCTGAGACTGCGCGATCCCATCGGCTACGATCCGATGTGGGGCTTGGTGCGCGTCGAAATCGCACATCCCGCTCATATAGAGATGGATGTTGTCAGCCGTCAGGCGGACAAGATCTCACTTTGGATTCTCGCCGAATGGTCGCCGCTTGCGCTGCCCGACGCTCGGTGGGACAAAATGGTCTACGGTATTCGTGATTGCGAAGAGTTTCTGCACGCGGTGACATGACGAACCAGCCACTTGCTCCTCTCGGACGTGTCGTCGCCACCGAGCGACGCCCCAACACGCCTCACGAGTTCCACTTTTGGACCTCGCTCGACTCGCCCGTCGGTGTCGGCACAATCGTTAGGGTCGAAGGCAAGTACACGATCAACGGGCAAATCACGCGTGTGTACGGCGTCGTCGTGGAGGGCTTCAGCTATTCGGATCTGCAGTCGCCACTCCACGACGTATTGGGACACGACGGCAGTCCGTCGGGGGTCTCGCTCGCGTCAACGGAGCGCGCGGAGATCCGGCTGTACACGGCGGCCGTTTTGCGTCAGCTCCCCGACGAGCCACTGCAGCCGGTCCCGTTAGGCGACGTCTTTCTTGCCGACGACACCGACATCGCCGTTGCGCTGCGGATGGATGGCTACCTCGCGGAAGGTTCGCGCACGGGAATTCCGATTGGTGTCTATCACGCGGGCGGCACTGACGCGCCTATCTATCTCGATGCGGATTTCCTCGTCGGTCCGGAGGCGGCGCATCTCAACATCACCGGTGTCTCGGGTCTCGCGACGAAGACAAGCGCGATCGAGTGGATTCTATCGTCGGTTTTCACACACTTTCCCGCGCAGAAAGGTTCGATTGCTGCGCTCTGTTTCAACGTGAAGGGTCCCGACCTTTGCTTCCTCGACAAGGAAGGACAGATCGACGACAAGGACCGTGCGCTGTACGAGAAGTGCGGGGTCGCCGCGATGCCCTTCGAGAACGTTCAGTACTTCGCGCCGTACAAGGCCGACGGCTTAACGCTGAACACGCTGCGTTCGAACGAGGAGCTCCTTCATAACGTGACGGCGTTGACCTGGGGGCTTCGCGAAGTGCTCCAGTACGCCGAGGTGCTCCTCAACAAAGACGACGTGGATGCCAAGGCGGACGCGCTGATCGACTTTATTCGCGAGCGCATCGTCGATCGGGACTTTCATGATGAGCAGATCCTTCCGGGAAAGCGCTACCGCGTTCGCTCGTTCGCCGATCTCGAGGCGTGGTTCAAGGACCTGCTCGTCGCGCTGGAACATCGAGGCAACGAGAGTTGGCGCACACACCACATCGCTACAATTCGGAAGGTCCGCAATCGTCTGTCGAACATCTCGACGCGCTGCGCCGGCCTCGTCACGGACGACGGGAACGTCGGCGACCTGCCTTTCGGGAGCTTTCAAGACCGCACGGTGTATGTGATCGACGTCGCCTCGCTCGAAGAGGACGCGCAGGATCTTGTCTTTGCGCGCGTCGTCACGAAACTGCGGGAGCACCTTGAAAAACGAGACCTTGGCGTCAAGCACGTCGTGGTTTTCGTGGACGAGCTCAACAAGTACGCGCCGAGCGACGGACAAGACACTTACGTTCGCAAAATGCTGCTCGACCTCGCGGAGCGCGGACGATACTTGGGTCTTGTCCTATTCAGCGCGCAGCAGTTCCGCTCGCAGGTGCACCGTCGCGTCGTCGGGAACTCGGGAACCGCGCTCTACGGACGCATGGACGCGGACGAATTGGCGACGCCGGGGTATTCCGTACTCAGCCCGGCGGTCAAGACCAAGCTCGCAACGCTCGAGAAGGGACAGCTCATGGTGCGGCATCCGCACTTCACACAACCGATCTTCGTGCGCTTTCCGCGACCGGCCATCATGCGTGGCCGAGACGGCGCGGAACGGTATCCGCAGGCGCAAGACGTGACGCTCGACGCGGCAGTGCTTCGCTCATTACGCCCGCTCGACGCGACCTTGACGCTGAATTGGATCCAGGATGTCATCGCCATGCATGACGAGGAGGATGTGATCCGGGCGCGCAACGCCGCGGTTCGGGAGCGGCCGGCCGACGTGAAGCGATTCTTCAAGGCCCAGCTCGCGCCGCACGTCGCGGCCACGCCCGTCTCGCCACGGCCGATGGTGACCCCCATCCGCTCGGCGCCGGTCGACGATCCGTACGGGTTCTGATTTTCGCTTATGCGCTCCCCTCGGCTACGCCGCGGTCACCTGTTGCTCGGCGTCGTCATCTGCCTGACGAGGGCGCTCGCGGCTGGCGCGCAGACTGTCTTGTTGCAGATACGTCCGCGCGTCGGCGACACCCTCCATCTGCGTCTCGACCAGCAAACGGAGCTGACAGGTATCCGCCGGCCCGGTAGCTCATCGGCGACTTCGGTGACGACGACGATGCGCGTCTATTCTCGCGCCATCGTCGAACGGAGCGCTCCCACGGCAACATACGTCAAAGCGGTCACCGATTCGATCCAGCTGAGCTCAAACGATGACCGCGCGTTCAACCTCGAGAACGAGGCGCGCCGCTCGCTCGAGGGACGCGCGATGACGCTACGCATCTCGCCTGACGGGACAGTCTCGCTTGCCGATACGACCGACACTGCGCCCGACGTTGTCGAGACGATGTCGCTCATGCCGGCGGCATTTCCCCGTGGCCCGATCGAGGTGGGCTATACTTGGAGCCGCGAGATGCCCGTTCCGGCGCGCGGACGCGCTGCGCCGGGTGGAACAATGAGCGCTTGGCTGCACACGAAGTTTCGTCTCGACTCAGTCACTCATCACGGCACGATCGCCTACGTGTCGATGCATGGTGAGATGAGCCCCGATCCCGACGCGGGATTGACGCAAGGCGCCGGCCTAGTGCTCGAGAAGGGCTCAGTGACGGGAACAATGCTCGTCGACCGCGCACGCGGATGGCTCACCGAATCGCAGTTCACGATCGTCGCACACTCCGTCCTGCGGGTGCCCGGCAGCGACGACACTGTGCTGCGTTTTGAGACGCGCGTCACACAACGGATGAAGACCATCGAGAAGCGTCCGTAGGGCGGTAGGGGCGTCGGCGAGCGTATATTTGGCGCCGGGAGAGTGATTCTCTCCGCGTCTCGAATCCCGCAGCATGCGTCTCGTCCATCTATCGGACCTGCACCTCGGATTTCGGCAGTATCAGCGTCTCACTCCCGGTGGCATGAACCAGCGGGAGGCAGACGTCGCGCAGTCGTTTCGGATCGCGATCGATCGCGTCATCGAGCTACGACCCGACGTGGTGGTCGTTGCCGGCGACGTGTTCCACAACGTCCGCCCGACCAATCCAGCGATTGTGCATGCGTATCTGCAGCTCAGCCGCTTGCGCGCGGGCCTGCCTAACGCGCCGATCTTGATGGTCGCGGGCAACCATGATGTGCCGCGAGCGAGCGAGACGGGCAGCATTCTGAGACTGTTTCGGGAATTGGGGATTCACGTCGCGTACGCGGAACCGGAGCGGTTTTACTTCGGCGATCTTGGTCTTTCGGTACTCGCCGTTCCCAACCTGCCGGGGCAACGCGCAGTGCTGAAACCGGACGCGAATGCACAGTTCAACGTTCTCGTGCTTCACGGAGCCGTTGAGGGGACGTTGCCAGCGCACTTCCTCACGTCGGATCGTGCGGCGCTCGAAATCCCGCGTTCCGAGCTCAACGCTGCCTCTTGGGACTACATCGCCCTCGGTGATTACCACGTGTATCGCCAGATCGAGCCTAACGCGTACTACTCGGGCTCGATCGACTACACGAGCCAGAACGCGTGGGGCGAGTTGTACGAGGAGCGAGTTGCCGGTGTGGCAGGGAAGGGAATGATCGAGTGGAACCTCGAGGGCGGCGGGCACAAGTTCCATCCCTTGCCCTCGTCTCGCCCTCTCATCGATCTGCCGCCGATCTCCGCGCGCGGCCTAACGGTTGCCGAGCTCGACGAGCGAATTCAGAGCGAAGTGGCCGGCGTCCGTGGCGGTATCGATGACAAGATTGTGCGTCTCATCGTGCGCGATCTGCCGCGACACATTGCCCGCGAGCTCGACCAGAAGGCATTGCGTGAGCTCAAGCGGCGTGCGCTGCACTTCCATCTGGATACGCGTCGGCCCGAAGTCGCTCGAACATCCGCTCAAGGT
>DATBBP010000040.1:0-23399 GCA_036270935.1 Gemmatimonadaceae bacterium | reverse complement strand
CTTCAACGACAGTCGGCGTGCTCGGCGCCGGGGGCGCCGCCGCCGCGGTCGTTGCCGCTGTCTCAGCATGGCCGGAGAGTCGCGTTCTCCTCGCAAATCGCACCGCGAGTCGAGCGGAGGCGCTTTGCGAGCGATTTTCGTCCGTCGCGAGCGCGAGTGATCCGGCTCGATTGGCGCGCGAGTGTAATCTTGTCGTGAATGCCACGTCGGTTGGTCTGCGTGATGACACGATGCCTATCGAGCCGAGCACGCTTCGCACTGACGCCGCGGTCTTGGACCTGGTCTATCGACGGGGCGAAACGGCGTGGGTTCGGGCCGCCCGAGCTCGAGGCCTGCGTGCTCGAGACGGCCTCGTAATGCTCATCGAACAGGGCGCTGCCGCCTTCGAGTTATGGTTTGGCTTCCCGCCCGATCGGGACGCGATGTGGTCGGCGGTGCGTTGATCTCACGTGCGCGCTGGTCGAGGCCGGCTCGCGCGGCGGTTGGCGCGCTCGCAGATCTCCTGTTGCCGATCTACTGCGCAAGCTGTAGCCGAGCAGTCGACCCATCAGAGTCGGGCATCGTCTGCGGACGATGTTGGGCTCGGCTGCGTCTCCTACCGCTGCCGCGCTGTCCACGATGCGGCCATCCGAAGACTGCCCAGTCGTGTCGCTGGTGCGATAATCTGCCCCCGTACGTGCGATCGGTGCGCAGCGTCTGCTGGGCGACAGTCGACACGGGCCAGCGGATCGTGCACTCGCTCAAGTACGAGGGTTGGTGGCGCGCCGCCGACGGCATGGCGCGGCGAATGGCGCGGCTCGATTGGCCTGAAGACGTGGTCGAGGAGCGCGCGGCGCTCGTGCCCGTGCCGCTTGCCGCTTCCAGACAGCGCCAGCGTGGTTACAATCAGAGTGAGTGTTTGGCGCGAGCGCTCGCGCCGGTGTGGAAGGTGCCCGTGCGATGCGACGTGCTGGTTCGATCCCGCTCGACGCAAACGCAGACGCGCCTGACACCGGAGGAGCGAGTGCGCAACGTCCACGGCGCGTTTGCAGCAACGACGGCGGCGCGGACGACGCTTCGCGGCTCGCACATCGTGCTCATCGATGACGTCGTGACGACCGCAGCGACACTCAACGCGTGCGCGGCCGCGCTGCACGGCGCCGGTGTTCGCATCATCAGTTATGTCACCTTTGGTCGAGCGCCAGCAATCGGCGATCGGCTCTAATCGAACGAGGAGATCGGGATGGCAATTCGCGTTGGCATCAACGGCTTCGGCCGCATCGGGCGGCAGGTAGTGCGAGCGGCAAAGCTCCAGGGAAAGGGCGACCTCGAGTTCGTCGCCGTGAATGATCTCACCGACACGAAGACGCTCGCGCACTTGTTCAAGTACGACTCAGTCCATCGCACGTACAAGGGCGACGTCGCCGCGCACAATGGCTCGATTGTCATCGACGGTGACGAGATCAAAGTGCTCGCCGAGAAGGACCCGGCGAAGCTACCGTGGACTGATCTGGGCGTCGACATTGTGCTCGAGTCGACGGGCCGGTTTACAGACGCCAAAGACGCGAAGAAGCACATCGACGGTGGAGCAAAGAAAGTGATCATCTCGGCGCCAGCGAAGGGCGAGGACATAACGATTGTCCTCGGCGTCAACGAGAAAAAGTACGACGCGTCGAAGCACACAATTATCTCCAACGCGTCTTGCACGACAAATTGCCTTGTGCCGATGGTGAAGGTCGTGCGCGATAATTTTGGTTTTGTGCGCGGCTCGATGGTGACGATTCACAGTTACACGAACGATCAAAACGTGCTCGATCTTCCGCACAAGGACCTGCGCCGCGCACGCGCCGCGGCGATGTCCATCATCCCGACGACGACAGGTGCGGCGAAAGCGACATCGCTCGTGATTCCCGAGCTGAAGGGGAAGATCGACGGCATCGCGATTCGCGTTCCGACGCCGGATGTGTCGCTCACCGATCTCGCCGTCGTTGTGGAGAAGCCGGTCACCGTGCAAGCCATCAACGATGCATTCCGTTCCGCGGCGTCCGGCGCACTGAAGGGAATCCTCGAGTACACCGAGGAGGAGCTCGTGTCATCCGACTTCATCGGCAACCCGGCCTCGTGCATCCTCGACGCGAAGAGCACGAACGTCGTCGATGGAACGCTGCTCAAAGTGTCCGGCTGGTACGATAACGAGTGGGGCTACTCGAGCCGGTGTGTGGACCTCCTGCGGTTCGTCGGTAATCAACTGGGCGACTGAGCGTCGTCGCTTCGCTCCTCGGGCTGCCACACCGGCCAAATGAATAAGAAAACCATCCGCGACTTACGAGACACCGACCTGCGCGGCAGACGAGCGCTCGTCCGCGTCGACTTCAACGTGCCGCTCGACGCGCACGGGCGTGTCGGCGACGACACCCGCATCCGCGCGGCACTGCCGACGATCAAATATCTTCGCGATCGCGGCGCACGGGTCGTTCTGCTCTCACACCTGGGGCGTCCCAAGGGAAAGCCAGAGGCGAAATACTCCCTCGAGCCAGTTGCGCGACGCCTCCAGGAGCTGATGCCTGACGAGGAGGTGCAATTCATAGAGAGCACCGACACCGACGAGGCGATGAAAGCGACGAAGAAGGGACCTCCGGTGGTGCTTCTGGAGAATACACGGTTCCTCGGCGGCGAAGAGACAAACGACGAGCGTCTCTCCCGCGCACTCGCGGAGCTGGGCGACGTATACGTCAACGACGCCTTCGGTTCGGCGCACCGCGCGCACGCGTCAACGGAAGGTGTTGCGCGATGTCTCAAGCCTGCCGTCGCCGGGCTGCTCATGGAGCAGGAGCTGCAGTACCTCGGCGCCGCGGTCGCTGATCCCAAGCGTCCCTTTGTCGCGGTGTTGGGTGGAGCGAAGATTTCGGGGAAGATCGATGTCATCGAAAACCTGCTACCCAAAGTCGACCGACTGGTCCTTGGCGGCGCGATGGCGTGCACGTTTTTCAAGGCGATGGGTTTAGAGACTGGTAAATCCCTCGTCGAGGCCGATCGCGTCGACATGGCGAAGCAACTGCTCTCGCGCGGCGGCAAGAAGCTCGAGCTTCCGGTCGATGCGTGCGTCGCGTCTTCGCTCGACGAGGGCGCGCGCGCACACACCGTTAGGCGCGAGGCGATTCCGAGCAAGGAAGGGATGTTCGACATCGGCCCGGAGAGCGCGAGGCTGTTCGCCAAGATCATCGGCGAGGCAAAGACAATCGTCTGGAATGGGCCGATGGGCGTGTTCGAGAAACCGCCTTTCGACGCGGGGACGCGTGCGGTGGCCGACGCAATGGCGCGCGCTACCAGAAGTGGCGCAACCACGGTCGTCGGTGGCGGCGATTCCGCCGCGGCTGTCGCCGAGCTTGGACTCGAGAACGCGATGAGTCACGTGTCGACCGGCGGCGGTGCCTCGCTCGAGTTGCTCGAAGGGAAAACGCTACCTGGCGTCGCCGCGCTCGACGACCGTCCCGGCGGAGGCAGCCGCGCCGCATGATGAAGCGACCGCTGTTCTTCGCCAACTGGAAGATGAATCACGGGCCCACAGAGGCCCGTGCGTATATCGCGGCCTTTCTGCGGGCCTTCGTGCCGCACGACGATCGCACTGTTGGGCTCTTTCCGCCCGCGATCTCCCTCACGACGGTGCGGGACGCGCGCGCCGCTCGTACCGATATCCTGCTCGGCATTCAGAACATTTATACGCAGGAGAAGGGAGCTTTCACCGGTGAGAACTCGGCGCCGATGGCGCGCGACGCTGGTGCACAGTTGGCGCTGGTCGGTCATTCGGAGCGACGCCACATCTTTGCGGAGACAAATCTGGAGACGGCGCGAAAGGCCGCGGTCGCCGCTCGCTTCGGACTCACACCGGTGTTGTGCGTCGGCGAAACGCTCGATCAACGAGAGATGGGCGATGCCGAGGCGATCGTAGTGGAGCAGCTGAAAGTGGGACTCGAAGAGGCGTCGACGGACACGGAAATCATCATCGCGTACGAACCGGTCTGGGCGATTGGAACGGGAAGGAGCGCTACGCCGAATGATGCGTCGGCGATGCATGGGGTGATCCGCAAGGCGCTTCGCGACAATCCCAACGTCCGGGCCGATCAGATCCCGATTCTGTACGGTGGCAGCGTCAACCGTGGGAACGCGAAGGCTCTGCTGAGCGCGGACGGGGTGGACGGTTTGCTCGTCGGTGGGGCCTGCCTCGATCCTGACGGCTGGGCAGAGATCTGCCGCACTTGACGGAAGGCGCTAAGTTGCGTGATATTTGACGCTTACACCGCCCGCCTACTCAAAAGCCACGCGCAAAATGCTGTACACACTTCTGATGGTGCTGCTCATCATCGACAGTATCGTTCTCATAACGGCCATCCTGCTTCAGAGCGGGCAAGGTCAGGGTCTCGCCGCAACGTTTGGAGGCGTCAGCAGCTCCGCGAGCTCGCTGTTCGGATCGCGGCAAACGGGCAACCTCCTCACGAAGGCGAGTTGGTGGTCCGGAGGACTCTTCCTCTTCTTCGCGTTTCTGCTCTCGCTCGCGTCGTCGCGGGGCCGCGCACCGAGATCGGTTCTCGATCAAGCCTTCCCCAACGCCCCAGCGCCAACCGCTCCGGCGAATCCGAATGCCGGCACTCAGGCTCCAGTCGTGCCTCTGACGCCCGCACCTCAGCCTTCACCCGCAACGCCGAACCAGGGAACGAAGGCGCCGGCGAAGAAGCCATAACGAGTGAGCGCTCAGTGACCAATCGGTCCGAAGTACCAGGGTTCCTTCTTCTCGAGGACGGAACCCTTTTTCATGGCACCCTTCCGTCTGCAACACCGCCGACGGTCGCGGAGGTGGTATTCACGACGAACATGAGCGGGTACCAAGAGGTATTCACCGACCCCTCGTACGACGGACAGATCGTTGTGATGACGGCACCGATGATCGGCAACTACGGTATCAACGACGCCGATCCCGAATCGGCGAAGCCGCAGGTCGCCGGTGTCGTGATGCGCGAGCTCTCGAAGAATTACTCGAGCTGGCGTGCCGAAGGTGATCTCGGAGAGTGGCTCCGTGCGAAAGGGATCCCTGTGATCGAAGGCGTCGATACGCGCCGATTGACCAAACATCTGCGCACTGTCGGCGTCATGCGCGGCGCGATTGGCGCGGGCGACTCTCCTGGCGATGATGCGCAGGCAGCGCTCGATGCCTGTCCTTCGATGGAAGGTTTGGATCTCGCATCCCGCGTATCGACGCGCGAGCGGTACACGTGGGGCGATCCGCAAGCGCATTGGCACATCGTCGCCTACGACTACGGGATCAAACGAAACATCGTGCGCTTATTCAGCGATCACGGCTGCCATGTGACCGTCGTTCCCGCAAACACGTCTGCAGAGGAAGTGCTGGAGCTGGAGCCGGATGGTGTGTTCCTCTCGAACGGGCCAGGCGACCCTGCCGCGGTCGAGTACGCCCCGGGCATCGTGCGCAAGATTGCGACGAAGGGAGTACCGATATTTGGAATTTGCCTCGGGCATCAGATCATCGGGCTCACCTACGGCGCCGGGACGGTGAAGATGCCGTACGGCCACCGTGGAGGAAATCATCCAGTGCGGGACCTCGCTTCAGGTCGCGTATTGATCACGTCGCAAAACCATGGTTTTGCAGTCGAGGGTGATGAGCGGGGCATCAAAGGCGTCGCCGAGCTCGAGGTAACGCACGTGAACCTGAACGACGGAACCGTCGAAGGCCTGCGTCATCGGGAGCTTCCGATCTTTGCCGTGCAGTATCACCCCGAGGCGGCGCCAGGACCGCACGACGGCCGGCCGCTGTTCAATCAGTTTCTCGACGTGGTCAGAAAGCAGACGGCGTAAAGCGGTACAAACTCTTGACACGTAAGAGTTAACATCGGTAAGTTCGGCAAGCGTCCGCGGCTGAACGGCGCGCTCACACGAGGCACATTCATGACCAAAGCAGACCTGGTCGAGAGAGTCACTGAGCAGATCTCCCGAACGGCGGGTCCGATGATCTCGAAGAAGGACTGCGCGCGCGTCGTCGATGCCTTTTTGGAGGCCATCAAAGAGGCGCTGCAGAACCAGAAGAACATCGAGGTCCGCGGCTTCGGAACGTTCAAGATCCGTCACCGAAAAACGCGCATGGCTCGGAACCCTCGCACCGGTTCGCCAGTCGAAGTCTCTGCGCGACCAGTTCCGGTGTTCAAGCCGTCGAAGGAGCTACGAGCGATGGTCGCCGGCGTCGAAGAGGGCGACATCGAGGACGAGGCGGAAGAGATAGCGCAGTAACGCGTTCGACACGGATTTGAGCCCAGCGAATGCTGGGCTCTTTTTCTTTTCTCTCAGCTCATGAGAGCTGATGGCTCAGAAAGCTTTCCGATCGACCGATAACGCGGTAGGATGAAGCGGAATCCCCCATGACCATAACCGTTCTCCTCTTTGCCTCCTACGCCGACGCCGTCGGCCGCCCCGAGCTCGAGCTCGACGTCGAGACTGGCGCGACCGTTCGAGATGTCATCGATCAAGTGCGCGCGCTCGGCGCCGGCGATCGACTGCCGACGGCGCCGATGGTTGCGGTGAATGAGCAGTACGCATCGCGCGATCACGAGCTGCGCGAAGGCGACGAAGTCGCGTTGATTCCGCCAGTTGCGGGAGGCTGAGGTGCACTCGGCCATCATCGATACGCCAATCGACGTACCGAAAATACTCGAGCGCGTACGCGGGAACGCGAATGGCGCAACGGTGCTCTTTGTCGGCACCGTGCGCGAGGTGAATGACGGACGCGACGTCACGGGCATCGAATACACCGCCTACCGTTCGATGGCCGAGCGTGAGCTCGCGAGCATCGTCGAAGAGGCAGCCGCGCTCGCACACAGCAATGACATCGCCGTCGAGCATCGGTTGGGCGAGTTGTCGGTCGGGGAGTGCAGTGTCGCAGTCGCTGCTGCGCATCCGCATCGCGGTCGCGCGTTCGACGCCGCTCGGTATGTCATCGAGGAGTTGAAGCGTCGCGTGCCGATCTGGAAGCGTGAGCAGTACGTGGATGGAACGCGCGAGTGGGTACCGGCAACGAGCGGTCACACCGAACTCGTCGACGCCGGAGACGAGCGATGAGCGAGACGCTCCGGGATCAATTCGGCCGCAGCATCGAGTACCTGAGAATCTCGGTGACCGATCGCTGCAACTTCCGTTGCCTGTACTGTATGCCAGTCGAAGGACTCACATGGCTGCCGAAGGCAGACATTCTGAGCTATGAAGAGATCACGAGTGTCGTAAAGCAGCTCGCGCCGCTTGGCCTGCGTCGTCTGCGCATAACGGGTGGCGAGCCGACGATTCGGCCGGCGCTGCCGAAACTGATCGAGATGCTGCGCGCCATTCCCGAAGTCGAGGACATCGCACTCTCGACGAATGGGGTGCGATTGCCCGAGCTCGCACCCGACTTACGCGTCGCAGGACTCGATCGCGTCAACATTAGCGCCGACAGCCTGCGACCGGATCGCATCGCGGCTATCGCGCGACGCGACTTGGGATTCGATCCAGTTGCCGCGGCGAACGCCGCAGAAGCAGCCGGCATCGGACCCATCAAGGTGAACATGGTCGTGATGCGCGGTGTGAACGACGACGAGATCGTCGACTTTGCGCGACTCACACTCAATCATCCGTGGCATGTTCGCTTCATCGAGCTCATGCCGGTTGGTGGACTCCGCGAGCTCACCGCAGAGCACATCGTGCCAAGCGAGGAAGTGCTCGAGCGCGCAGCCGTGCTGGGATCACTCGAGATGGGCGGTGGTCCGTCACGCGGCAATGGACCCGCGACGTACTATCATTTCTCCGGTGCGCCTGGCTCGATTGGTGTGATCACGCCGATGACGCACACGTACTGCGGCTCGTGCAATCGCGTGCGACTCACGGCGGACGGCCGTCTGCGCACGTGTCTGTTCGGCGATCACGAGGTGGATCTGCGCACGCCACTTCGCGCGGATGAGCCGCTCGAGGCACACTTCCGCCGTGCGCTCGCGGAGAAGCCGAAGGAGCATGCGTTGCTCCAGTTACGCGTTGGAGGCCTGCAAGCTCTGTCGCAGGTGGGCGGCTAGCGCGCTACACCCTGCCGCCCCGACTCAATAGGTTTCCTTCGCGCGACCTATTCACCTCATTAACAAGCGATCGACATGGTCAACAAGATTACGGTCGTCGGCGCCGGGAACGTGGGCGCGACGACCGCGCAACGCATCGCGGAGAAGGAGCTCGCACGCACGGTCGTCATGGTCGACGTCGTCGAGGGCATTCCGCAAGGGAAAGGATTGGATCAGTGGCAGTCGGCGCCCATCGAGGGATTCGATTCCCGTGTCATCGGCACCAACGGCTACGACGAGACGAACGGATCGGAGGTCGTCGTCATCACCGCCGGTATCGCGCGCAAGCCGGGCATGTCTCGTGACGATTTGCTCAACACGAACGCAGGCATCCTCAAGGACGTCTCGGCGCAGATCAAGCGCAGCTCGCCCAACGCGATCATCATCGTCGTCTCCAATCCGCTCGACGTGATGTGCTACGTCGCCAAGGCAGTGACGGGTTTTCCGCGTGAGCGGGTGATCGGCATGGCTGGAGTGCTCGACACCGCGCGCTATCGCGCCTTTCTCGCCGAAGCGCTCGACGTCTCGGTGAGAGACATTCAAGCAATGGTGCTCGGCGGTCATGGCGACACCATGGTTCCGCTGATCAGTTATACGACGGTGAGCGGGATACCGGTCACGCAACTCCTCGAACGATCGCAGCTGGATGCCATTGTCGACCGCACGCGCAACGGCGGCGCGGAAATTGTGAAATATCTCAAGACCGGCTCGGCGTACTATGCGCCGTCGTCAGGCGCGGTGCAGATGGTCGAGGCGATCGTGCACGATCAGAAGCGCGTCCTGCCGTGTGCGGCGTGGCTCGAGGGTGAATACGGCATGAACGGTCTATTCCTTGGAGTGCCGTGCAAGCTCGGCCGCCGCGGTCTCGAGCGTGTGCTGGAGGTTCAGCTCACCGCCGACGAGCGTACCGCGCTCGGCAAGAGCGCCGATGCCGTGCGCGAGCCGATGAAAGCCGTGAAGCTCTGATCGTCGGAACGAACGCGCTCGATGTGGTTCGTTCAGTTTGGTCGCTCGACGATCGGCAAGAAAATCATCATGGCCGCGACGGGGCTGATTGGAATTGCCTTCGTGATCGGCCACATGGCGGGCAATCTCCAGGCCTTCGTTGGACGGGACAAGTTGAATGCCTACGGCGCGCTGCTGCATGGTCCGCTCGGTGAGCTGCTCTGGGTCGTTCGCATCGTCCTGATCGTCGCAGTCGTGCTGCACGTCGTGATGGCGTATCAACTCACGATGCGCGCGCGCGCCGCACGCCCCCTCGGCTATCAGAAGCGCGATCCCCAGGTATCGACGTGGGCGTCGCGAACGATGCGTTGGGGCGGTGTGCTGCTACTCGTCTTCATCATCCTGCATATCCTGCACTTCACGACCGGCCAGGTCGATCCCGCGCACGCCTATGGCGGCGTCGACACGGCTGGTCATCGCGACGTCTATGGCAATCTCGTTGCGAGCTTTCGCATCTGGTGGGTGTCGGCGTTCTACATGTTGGCAATGATCTTTCTCGGCTTGCATCTCTATCATGGCGCATGGAGCTCGGTGCGTACGTTAGGCTACGCCAAGCCGTCGCCACAGCCGCTCCACCGGCGCATCGCTCTTGTCGTCGCTGCCATTGTCTGGTTGGGCTTCACCGTCGTTCCGCTCGGCGTGCTCGTTGGAGTCATTCATTAGCATATACTCACATGGAGCTCCGGGCACGGGTCCCATCGGGACCGATCGAACGCAAGTGGGCGAAGCATTGCTTCGACATGAAGCTGGTGAACCCCGCGAACAAGCGGCGGTACACCGTGATCGTCGTCGGCACGGGCTTGGCCGGCGGCGCCGCGGCGGCGTCGCTGAGCGAGCTGGGATATCGCGTGAAGGCGTTCTGCTTTCAGGATTCGCCCCGTCGCGCGCACAGCATCGCCGCTCAGGGGGGCATCAACGCGGCGAAGAACTACCAGAACGACGGCGACAGCATCTACCGCCTGTTCTACGATACGATCAAAGGCGGCGACTTTCGCTCGCGTGAGGCGAATGTCTACCGGCTCGCCGAGTTGAGCGTTCGCATAATCGATCAATGCGTCGCCCAGGGCGTCCCGTTCGCCCGCGAGTACGGCGGCCTTCTGGCCAATAGGTCGTTTGGCGGCGCACAGGTCTCGCGTACCTTTTACGCGAGAGGGCAGACCGGCCAACAACTCCTGCTCGGCTGCTATCAGGCTCTGGAGAAGGAAGTCGCGAAGGGCAACGTCACGATGTACCCGCGCACCGAGATGCTCGACGTCATCGTCGTGAACGGTAAGGCGCGCGGGATCGTGACGCGGAACATGGTGACGGGCGAGATCGAGACACATCTCGCCGACGCGGTCATTCTCGGCACCGGTGGCTACGGCAACGTCTACTTCCTCTCGACCAACGCGAAGGGGTCGAACGCGACGGCGATCTGGCGCGCGTACCGTCGCGGCGCCGCGTTCGCCAATCCCTGTTTCACCCAGATTCATCCGACGTGCATCCCGGTGGCGGGCGACTATCAGTCGAAGCTCACCCTGATGAGTGAGTCGCTCCGCAACGACGGACGCGTGTGGGTGCCGAAGAAGAGTGGCGACGGCCGGGCGCCTAACGCGATTCCCGAGAGCGAGCGAGATTACTACCTGGAGCGGAAGTATCCGAGCTACGGAAATCTCTCGCCGCGCGACATCGCGTCGCGCGCGGCCAAGGAAGTCTGTGACGAAGGACGGGGCGTCGGACCGGGCGGCCGCGGCGTCTATCTCGACTTCTTCGACGCGATCAAGCGCCTCGGCGCCGATCGCATCGCCGAGCGATACGGGAACCTCTTCGAGATGTACGAGCGCATCACGGACGAGAATCCGTACCAGCTTCCGATGCGCATCTACCCGGCAGTCCATTACACGATGGGCGGACTCTGGGTCGATTACAATTTAATGAGCACGATTCCGGGACTGCACGTAATTGGCGAAGCCAACTTCTCCGATCATGGTGCGAACCGGCTTGGTGCGAGCGCGCTGATGCAGGGACTCGCGGACGGCTATTTCGTCATTCCGCTGACGATCGGCGATTACATCGCCTCGTCGCGGCCAGAGCCTCTCACCGCGGACAATGTCGAGGTGAAGGCGACGATCGAATCGGTGCGCGAGCGAACCAAGCGCCTAACGTCGATCCGCGGAACACGCTCTGCGACGTCGTTCCATCGCGAGCTTGGTAAGATCGTCTGGGAGTATTGTGGGATGGCGCGCAGCGCCGAGGGACTCAAGAAAGCCTTGCAGTTGATTCCTGCGCTGCGCAAAGAGTTCTGGGATGATCTGCTCGTGCCGGGCACCGGTCAGGAGCTCAACCAGGAGCTCGAGCGTGCGGGTCGTGTTGCCGACTTCCTCGAGCTCGCGGAGTTGATGTGCCTCGACGCTCTACAACGCGACGAATCATGCGGCGCTCATTTCCGTATCGAGCACCAGACGCCGGACGGGGAGGCGCTGCGTCACGACGACAAGTTCACCTATGTTTCGGCGTGGGAGTTTGCGGGCGACGGCAAATCGCCGATCCTGCACAAGGAGCCGCTGCTGTTCGAGAATGTTGCACTGGTGACACGAAGCTATCGCTAGGGGCTAGGGGTTAGTGAATCTTGAACTGCACGTGTGGCGACAGCCGGCGCCTAACGCTGACGGCTCCTTCTTCACGTACCATGCGAAGGACGTCAGTCCGGACATGTCGTTTCTCGAGATGCTCGACGTCGTGAATGAAGGGCTCGTCGCGAGCGGCGGCGAGCCGATCGCGTTCGATCACGACTGTCGCGAAGGGATCTGCGGCTCGTGCGGAATGATGATCAATGGCGTTGCACATGGGCCGATGAAAGCGACGGCGACCTGTCAGCTGCACATGCGGCGCTTCAAGGATGGTGAAGTCGTCTGGATCGAACCGTGGCGCGCGCGAGCGTTTCCGGTCGTGAAGGATCTCGTCGTCAATCGGGGCGCCCTCGATCGTATCGTCGCCGCAGGCGGCTTCGTTAGTGTGAATACGGGGAGCGCGCCCGAGGCGAACTCGGTGCCCGTGCCGAAGCAGGACGCCGACGATGCGATGGACGCTGCAGCCTGCATCGGGTGCGGCGCGTGCGTCGCTGCATGTCCGAATGGATCGGTCTCCTTGTTCACCGCGGCAAAGATCTCACACCTCGGGTTGCTGCCGCATGGTCAGCCAGAGCGGGACCGACGGGCGCTGCGCATGGTTGCCCAGATGGACGTCGAGGGTTTTGGGCACTGTACACTCTTCGGCGAGTGCCAGGAGGCATGCCCGAAGGAAATCAGCATCGACACGATCGCGCGGATGAATCGTGACTACCTCCAGGCCAGCGTTATGCACCGCGGAGAGAAGGCAGTGGCCGGTACGGGCTGATTGGCGTACTTGCTGCAACTGCCATCGTGACACCGAGTGAGGTGGCCGTGGCGGAGCAACCTCGAGATAGATCCGAGCGCAGCGCGCTCTCAAGCGACCCTGAGGCACAGCTCGGCGGCGCCGACGCAGTCGAGAAGACGACGTATGTGGTCGGGAAGGGCACTGATCCCACAGCGCGAAACGACGGCCCGTCGGCGACCGTGCCAAGCCGCGGTGCACCGTTCATCGTTGTGCTTGTGCTGGTTGGGCTGATGGCTCTGGTTGCGCTCGTGTACCTCGTAGGGATCATCCGCTGAGTGAGCGGAATGCGGCGCGCTGCGCTCAACGACGCGGCAAGAGCAGCGGGAGCGCGCGCGAACAGCGCGCGCGACTCCAAATAGGCTTTCTGCGAGCGCAAGCGAGCAGCGAGGAAGCTCTGATCGGGCGCGCGAAAGCGCGCCCGATCAGAGCTTCGGCAGCGTCACGCCTTGCTGACCTTGGTATTTCCCCTTCTTGTCTTTGTACGACACCGCCGGTTCTTCCTCACCGCGGAAGAACAAGACCTGCGCGATCCCTTCGTTCGCGTAAATCTTCGCGGGGAGCGGCGTGGTGTTCGAGATCTCGAGTGTGACGTAACCCTCCCACTCCGGCTCGAACGGCGTGACGTTCGTGATAATGCCACATCGCGCATACGTCGACTTGCCGACGGTTATCGTGAGCACGTTGCGCGGAATGCGGAAGTACTCCACCGAGCGAGCGAGCGCGAACGAGTTGGGCGGCACGATACACACGTCGCCCTCGAACTCCACAAATGATTTCGGATCGAAGGCCTTCGGGTCGACAATGGAGTTGAGCACATTGGTGAAGATCCGAAACTCACGCGCGACCCGCATATCGTAGCCATACGAGCTCACGCCGTACGAGATGACACCAGAGCGAACCTGACTGTGCTCGAAGGGCTCGATCATGCGCGCCTCGGCGGCCATGCGCGTGATCCAACGGTCGGACATCAAAGACATTTCAGTGGCGAGTGGCGGGAGGAGTGGTGGCAAGCGCGCCGAGCGGAAGGTAGAGGAGGGAGGGCGTGCTACCAAGTGCGCGTGGCATGACAATTCCCGGGACCCCGAGCGCCCGTTGCACTCGTCGCTCGGCACTCGACACTCCAACGAGTTGACACTCCGTCTCGGCCTCAGATAACTTTCGCGTACTTAGTGAAAGATTTCACGAAGTCGGGAGATTATGGAACGCGCGTACGTGCCAGTTCTGCTGCTTCTCGGATTCGTGGTGTTCAATGCAGTGTTGATGTTGGGCGTGTCCGCGCTGACGTTGCGAGCGCGACCGACGCCGGTGAAGCAGACGGCGTACGAGTCCGGCATTCCGCCCCTCGGTGACGCGCGTGAGCGCTTCTCCGTGAAGTTCTACATGGTGGCGGTGCTGTTCATCATCTTCGACATCGAGACCGTCTTCATGATTCCGTGGGGCGCGCACTTCTGGCAGCTGTCCTGTGCGCGACCACTCGCCGTCGGTGGCACGTGTCCGGCTGGACAGGTCTCGTTGTTCGGTTTCACGGAGATGGTGGTCTTCATCGTGATCCTGTTCGTCGGCTACATCTACGTGTGGAAGAAGGGAGCGCTGCAATGGGATTGAGCCCGCGACCGGAGGTCGGCGCAACGCAAGTCGTCGGTGGTGGCGAGCCGTGGATCACGACGCGACTGGACTTTCTCGTCAACTGGGCGCGCGCGAACTCGCTGTGGCCGATGCCATTCGGCACCGCGTGCTGCGCGATCGAGTTCATGGCGACCGCCGCGAGTCGGTATGACCTGGCGCGTTTCGGTATGGAGCGCCAGAGCTTCTCGCCTCGTCAGGCAGACGTACTGATTTGCGCGGGCCGCGTTCCGTTCAAGCTCGCGCCCGTGCTTCGGCGGATCTGGCAGCAGATGCCGCAGCCGAAGTGGTCGATCTCGATGGGCGCATGTGCGTCGAGCGGTGGCATGTTCGACAACTACGCTGTCGTGCAGGGCATCGACACGATCATTCCCGTCGACGTGTACGTACCGGGCTGTCCGCCGCGTCCGGAAGGATTGCTGTACGGCATTTTGTTGCTGCAGAAGAAAGTGATGAACGAGCGCGCCAAAGACAAAACACTGCGCAACGAAATGGAGCCGGATCCACGGAGCCAACTCTACATTCCGCCGTCGGTAATCGACGAAGTGTCCGAGCCGTTCGGCAACTCGGTGCACCAAACGCGCTCCGGCCTGTGAGCACGAGCTTCAGTCCGGTCGTCGCGGGAAGCGCACTTCCCAGCGACGCGCCAGCGCCTGCAACGCAAACGAGCATCGCCCATCGCGGCGGGACGCCTAATCCGAGCGCAGCGGCGTTGCAGCAGCGCTTCGCCGGTGCGGTGCAGCGCGTCGACGTCGTATGGGGCGAGACGACTGTCGTCGTCGCCGGCGCGCAACTGCTCGAGCTCGTACAGTGGCTGCACGACGATCCGGGACAGCGATATGACTATTTATCGGACGTGACGGCTGTGGAGTTCCGCGATCTCGAGGAGCCAATCGAGGTCGTGTGGCATCTCCGGTCGCTGCCATATCGCCGCTTTCTCAGACTGAAGGTAAAGCTCGCCAAGGGCACGCCACTCGAGGTGCCGAGTGTGTGGAGCGTGTATCGCGGGGCGGATTGGCTCGAGCGCGAGTGCTACGACATGTTCGGCATTCGCTTCAGCGGTCATCCGGATCTGCGGCGACTCCTGATGTGGGAGCAATACACGGAGGGCTATCCGCTCCGCAAAGACTTCCCGCTGCGCGGGCGATTCAGTCGCTCGGAGCAATTGCGTCAGGCGCTGGCCGCAAACCCCGAAGAGCGATACTCGAAGGAGGAGCTGACGATCGCGCAGGCGTTCGAGGATCTTCCTGACGAGATGCGGCGCCGGCTGGGCGCGGGCGAGAAGACCGGAGAGTAGACGGCGACATGGCAACAACGAAACGCACGGTCGAAGTCGAGCTCTCGACGAGCGGGCTGGACGCGCAGGGCCGGCCGCGGCGCGTGCCACTCGTGGTGAACGACGGCGGCTCGCCGGTGGCGCTGGAGGCGCCGCCAGCGATCGAGCCGGATCTCGCCGGTGAGCACATGCTCATCAACCTTGGCCCGCAGCATCCGGCGACGCACGGTGTGCTACGACTGGTGCTCGAGCTCGACGGCGAAACGGTCGTCCGCTGTATACCGCATATTGGCTATCTCCACTGTGGCTTCGAGAAGATCGGGGAGTACCGCCAGTACAACCAGATCATCCCGTGGACCGACCGTGAGGATTACCTCAACTCGCCGGGCAACAACGTTGCCTTTGCGTTAGGTGCGGAGCGCCTGTTCGGGGTCGAGATCACTGAGCGGTGCAAGGTGCTGCGCGTGATGGCGATGGAGTTGTCGCGCATCATGTCGCACCTCGTCTGGCTTGGGACCACCTGCATCGATATCGGCGCATTTACGCCATTCCTCTGGTCGTTCGAGCAGCGTGAGAAGATTTATAAGCTCCTCGAGGACTGGATTGGTGCGCGCCTCACGACGTCGCTGACACGCGTCGGCGGCATGGGAGCCGACATCCCCAACAACTGGGTCGAGGATCTCAGCGCCTTCGTGCACTCCTTCCTCAAGACCATCGACGAGATCGACCGCGTCGTGACCAAGAACGGCATCTGGGTCGGCCGTACGATCGGGCTTGGCGTCATGAGTCCTGAAGAGGCGGTGAACTATGGGCTGTCTGGTCCGATGCTCCGCGCATCGGGCGTCGCGTATGACGTGCGCAGAGATTTTCCATATCTCGACTACGAGACCTATGACTTCGACGTCCCGATCGGCACGAGCGGCGACGTCTACGATCGCTATCTGGTTCGCATGGAGGAGCTCCGTCAATCGACACGAATCCTCGAACAGGCGATCAAGCGATTACCTGACGGTCCCGTGAACGTCGCCGATCATCGCGTCATTCTTCCGCCGAAGAGCAAAGCAACGAGCGACATGGAGTCGATGATCCATCATTTCAAGCAGGTGATGGAGGGTCCGCGCCCCCCGATCGGCGAGTCGTATGTCGCGGTGGAGAGCCCGAAGGGCGAGAAGGGCTACTATATGGTATCCGACGGCACGTCGAAGCCGGTCCGCTGGCGAATTCGCCCGCCGTCGTTCGTGAATCTCTCGGCGATTCCGAAGATGGTGGAGGGGCATCTTTTGTCAGACGTGATCGCGATCAATGCAAGTATCGATATCGTGATGGGGGAAATTGATCGATGAGTATTCACGAAATGGGTGGTGTCGAAGCCCCCGCGGACACTGCCCACGGCCGGCACGCTCGCGCGCCGTATCAGCCCGTGTTCGTCGGTGCACGGAAGCAGGAGCTCGACGATCTCTTGACGCGCTATCCGTCAAAGATGGCCGCGCTACTCCCCGCGCTCTGGATGGTGCAGCACGATCGAAGTTGGGTGAGCGAGGAGGCGATGGCGGAGGTTGCGCGTCTGCTCGAGCTCACGCCCGCCTACGTGAAAGGCGTCGTCACCTTCTACACGATGTACCACCAGCATCCCGTCGGGAAATACTTCGTGCAAGTGTGTACGACCTCACCTTGTCAGGTGTGTGGCGCCGAGGAAGTGGTCGACGCGTTCCTGCGTCATACGGGATGTCAAGAGCTCGGGGTGACGTCACCTGACGAGAAGTTCACCGTGATCGAGGTCGAGTGCCTGGGCGCGTGCGGCTTTGCGACGCCGGTGATGGTCAATGAGGATTTCATCGAGTCGGTGACGCCCGAGGGCGTTCCCGAGCTTCTTTCCCGATACAAGTAAATGGGTTATCCCCACAAGCCCCACGCGCGCGAGACTACGGTCCTGTCGCAGTACTTCGGCGACGCCGGGGCCACAACGCTCGATGGCTGGAAGGCACGCGGCGGCTATGTCGCGCTCGAGCGCGCGTTAGGCACGCCACCGGGCGACATCGTGAACGTCGTCAAGGATTCGGGACTCCGGGGCCGCGGCGGCGCTGGCTTCCCGACTGGCCTCAAATGGTCATTCATGAAGCCCGGCGACGGCAAGCCGCACTATCTCTGCTGCAACGCCGACGAGTCCGAGCCGGGCACGTTCAAGGATCGCGAGATCATGCGCTGGACGCCGCACGCGCTCGTCGAGGGCTGCGCTATCGGCGCATACGCGATCGGCGCGGAGACCGCCTACATCTACATCCGCGGCGAGTTCACCGAACCGATCGAGCGCATGGAAGCAGCAATCAAGGAGGCCTACGCCGCAGGCATTCTTGGACGAAATGCGATGGGGACGGGCAAGACGGTCAATGTCTGGGTCCATCGTGGTGCCGGCGCCTACATCTGCGGCGAAGAGACGGCCCTCATGAACTCCCTCGAGGGTCGGCGCGGAAATCCGCGGATCAAGCCGCCGTTCCCTGCGGTCGCCGGCGTCTTCGGCCAGCCAACGACGATCAATAATGTCGAGACGCTGGTAGCAGTTCCGCATGTGCTGAACAATGGCGCCGATTGGTATAAGAAGTTCTCACGCGCCGACAACCCGAAGTCCACGGGAACGAAGCTCTACTCGGTGTGCGGGAACATCGCGCGGCCCGGGAACTACGAAGTGCCGATGGGCTTCCCGTTCAAGGATTTCCTCTACGATCTCTGCGGCGGTCCACTGCCCGGACGGAAGTTCAAGGCAATCATTCCGGGAGGGATTTCCGTTCCGATTCAAACGGTCGGAGAAGCCGAAGCGTCGCTCATGGACTACGAGGGTTTCGTTGCGCAGGGCACGATGCTCGGCTCCGGCGGCGTGATCGTCGTTGACGACGCGCAGCATCTCGTGAAGTTCATCGCGCGCGCCGCGCGTTTCTTCGCGCATGAGAGCTGCGCGCAGTGCACGCAGTGCCGCGAGGGTACGGCGTGGACCACTAAAATCCTCGAGCGCATCGCCGCCGGCGAGGGCACGTCAGAGGATCTCGACACGCTGCTCGAGATCGCCGATAACATGACGGGCAAGACGATTTGCGTCTTGAGCGATTCGTGCGCCACGCCAGTCGTCTCGGGACTGAAGAAGTTCCGCGGCGATTTCGAGTCGCTGATCAAAAAGAAGACTCATCATCTCGTGCCGCAGGTGGCGTGAGTGAGGAGCCATCAATGACCCAAATGGTCAACCTGACGATCGAAGGGCGTCCGATATCGGTGCCAGCCGGGACGTCGATCCTCGAGGCAGCGAAAGTGGCGGGCGTGCTCATCCCGCATTACTGCTACCACCCGGGGCTTCCGGTCGCCGGCGTATGCCGCATGTGCCTCGTCGAAGTGGAGAAGATGCCGAAGCTCGCGCCGTCGTGCGCGACGGCTGTCGCGGACGGACAGGTGGTGCGCGTGCACACCGACAAGGCGCTCGAAGCTCGGCAGGGCGTTCTCGAGATGTTGCTCATCAATCATCCGCTCGATTGCCCAATCTGCGATCAGGCGGGCGAGTGCGAGCTGCAGGACTACACCTATCAGGAAGGACGACCCGAAGGACGTTATCGCGAGCCGAAGCGATTCAATCCGGTCGAGGATTTCGGCGGCGACGTCATCTATGTCGCAAACCGTTGTATCCTGTGTACGCGCTGCGTGCGTTTTATGGACGACGTGGCGCACCATCCAATCCTTAACGTGTCCGAGCGCGGCGACCGCGCGGTGATCGGGAAGTTTGAAGGTGAGGACATGACGCATCCATGGGCCGGGAACGTCATCGACCTCTGTCCGGTGGGCGCGCTACTTTCGAAAGACGCGCTCAATAAGGCGCGCGCATGGGAGCTCGACCGCACGGCATCGGTGTGCCCGAACTGTTCACAGGGCTGCAACATCATGATCGAGACGCGCGACAATCAGGTCGTGCGAATGCGACCGCGCCCGAACGAGGAAGTCAACAAATACTTCATGTGCGATCACGGCCGCTTGAATTACCGGTGGCTGAATCGTCGGGACCGCGTCGACGTGCCGATGGTGCGCCAGGGGCAGACGCTCGCCGGTTGCGATTGGGATCGCGCGCTCGCCGAAGCGACCAGGATCATGAAAGGCAAGCGAGTGTTCGTGGTCGTCTCGCCGATGTTGTCGAACGAAGCGCTTTTCCTCTTGTCAGAGATCGCGAAGCGAACGGGAGGCGCTGGCGCCTTTCGTGTTACGACGGGTCCGGAGGCCCCGCTGGCCGGTGTCGAGGATCTGTCGTTGCGCGCAGACCGCGCGGCAAATGTCCGTGGTGCCGAGCTGTTGGGCTTCACGCGGAGCGACCGTCCACTCGAGACGCTCGGCGCTGGCGATGTGCTGCTCGTCGCCGACGAGGAGCTTGCCGGTGAAGACTCCGCTGGCGCGGCGCGCGCTGGGGCGACGATCGTCGTCGGAACAACGCTCCCGTTCTGGGCGCGTCACACGGCGTCGGTGGTGCTGCCGATCGCGAATATGAGCGAGGAGGAAGGAACCCTCACCAATCTCCGCGGTCGCGTCCAGCGGTTCACGCAGGCGAAGGCGCCGCCCGGGTTTGCTCGTCCTAGCTGGTCCGTGCTGGGGGACCTGCTCGCCGCGTTAGGCGGACCAGCGGCCGCCGGGTTGCCGAGCGACGTCTTCGCGGCACTGGCCTCGGGGCGGCCGGCGTTCGGTGGCATGTCGTACGACACGTTAGGCTTGAGGGGTGCGATGATCGCTGGCGGGATGGCGGAGGCATCCGCATGATGGCTGGCTTCCCGTTCGTCCCGCAGACCGCGGCAACACAGCCGGGTCTCATGATCGTCTCGGGTCCAGAGCACTTTGGCATGTGGCTCTTTCTGACGATCATCAAGATCTTCCTGCTGTTCACGATCTATCTCGTCGGTGTGGCATTCCTCACACTGCTCGAGCGCAAGATCGCGGGCTGGATTCAGGATCGTCTCGGGCCGAACCGCGTTGGCCCTGGCGGTCTGTTGCAGCCGGCGGCGGATGGTCTCAAGAACATCATGAAGGAAGAGACCTATCCGGGCGCGGCGTACAAGCCGCTCTTCATCCTCGCGCCGGCGCTGTCGTTCATACCGGCCCTCATGACGATGGCGGTGATCCCGTTCGGGGCGCCGTGGTACTCACGCTGGGGTGTGATCGACATGTCGATCGCGCCGCTGCCGATCGGCTTTCTCTACATCCTCTCGATCACTTCGTTAGGCGTCTACGGCATCGTGCTCGCGGGCTGGTCGTCGAACAACAAATACGCATTGTTGGGCGGGCTCCGCTCGAGCGCGCAGATGATCTCGTATGAGATCGCGATGGGCATGGCGACGATTCCGGTGTTACTGCTGTCGGGCAACGTCTCGCTCAGCGCAATCGTCGCGGAGCAGACTTCTGGGCAATGGCCGCTTGCCTGGAACGTCTTTGGCTGCACGCTCGCGTTCTTCATCTTCTTCGTCTCCGCGTTCGCCGAAACGAACCGGCTGCCGTTCGATTTGCCGGAAGCCGAGTCCGAGCTCATCGCCGGATATCACTCGGAGTACAGCGCGATGAAATTCTCGATGTTTTTCATCGCCGAGTACGCAAACATGGTGACGGCGAGCGCCCTGATGGCGACGCTCTTCTTCGGCGGTTGGGACATTCCGCTCACGTTGTGGGACAACTACGCGCACACCTTGGTCGCGTCGCTTGTGACGGCGGCCTTCTTCTTCGCCAAGATCCTGATCTTCGTCTTCATCTTCATGTGGGTGCGTTGGACCCTGCCGCGCTTTCGGTACGACCAGCTCATGGCGCTCGGCTGGAAGGTGCTGCTTCCGCTCGCGCTGATCTACATCGTCGCGATGGCGGGAACGATCGTCGGACTCAACTATGCTGGCTACTATCGCGGCTCGTGGGCATTCGGCGGCGGGTTGCTGGCGCTCAACGTCGTGTTCGTTGTGATCGTGTTCATGATTCTCGACCGCGGACGCATTGTGAGTCCGGCGTATTCGCGGCTTGATCGGCGCAATCTCGAGAAGCTGCGTCAAGCGGCGCTCGATCGCGCACGCTTTCATCCCGCGGAGGCGGGCGACTGATGGCTATTGGAGTGAAGGTCCTCGAGCGTCCGATCGAACAAACGAGCTATGTACGTGCAACGCTGAGCGGCATGGCGTTGACGCTGAAGCATCTCTTCTCGGAGAAAGTGACGGTTCAGTATCCCGAGGAGAAGTGGGCGCTCTCGCCGCGCTGGCGCGGAACGCACCGCATGCTCACGACCGAGGACGGCAAAGCGAAGTGCGTCGCCTGCGGCCTGTGTCCGACCGTGTGTCCGGCGAACTGCATCAAGCTGGTGCCGGGTGAAGACGAGCAGGGGAATCGGTATCCGTTGCTGTTCGAGATCGACGAGTTCAGGTGTATCTTCTGCGGCTATTGCCAAGAGGTGTGCCCCGAAGAAGCGATTCACGTTGGCCGGCATTACGAGAATTCTGAATACAGCCGCGAGGGGTTCGTCTACGACCTCGAACGGTTGATGGCGCAGACGCATCCGGTGTGTGAGATGTGGGACCCGGCCGATCCGAAGGGAGAATAGGGCGTGCACGAGAATCTTCCACTCTTCTATACCTTCAACTTCTACGTCTTCGGCATCGTTGCCGTCGTCGCGGCGATTCTCTTCGTTACGCGGAAGAGCCCCGTCGCGGCAGCGATGTGGCTGGTGACGACGATGTTCGCCCTGGCCGCGCTCTTCGTCATGCTCGACGCCCAATTCATCGGCGCGATCCAGGTGCTCGTGTACGCGGGCGCGATCATGGTCGTGTTCCTGTTCGTTATCATGTTGCTCAACCTCGGTCATCCGAGCGAGATCGCGGATGCGCGCGGGCGAGGGTGGACGCTCGTCGCCGCGGCCGTCGGTATTGCGCTCCTCGCCCAGATATTCGCGCTCACGCGCGTGCACGTGCAGCCGAGAATTGCGCCGGGGTATTTGGCGCGGCAGATCGAGTACACCGGGGTCATCGCGCCCATCGCGGGGCCGCTTTTCAACGAGTATCTCCTGGCGTTCGAGGTCACGAGTGTGTTGCTGCTCGCGGCTGTGGTGGGTGCGGTGGTGTTAGGCAGACGGAGGTCGGCAACCGATGTTAGCTGAGTCGTTGTTCTTCTCGGCGGTGCTGTTCACGATCGGCGTCGTCGGTGTGCTCACGCGACGCAATGCGATCATCGTGTTCATGTGCGTCGAACTGATGCTCAACGCCGTGAATCTGACCTTCGTCGCCTTCTCGCAAGTGTACGGCGTCGGCGGCCAGGTGTTCGTGTTCTTCGTCATGACCGTCGCCGCGGCCGAAGCGGCGGTGGGCTTGGCGATCATCATCGCGCTCTTCCGTCATCGACAGACGGTGAATCTTCAGAACGTCAACCTCCTGAAGGGCTGATGTTTCTCCAGGACGTCACGGGCGTCGCGCATCCACTCGCCGGAACCGCTGCCCGGTGGATGTGGGCGCTCCCATTGTTGCCGCTGCTCGGCTTCGTGCTCAACGGAGCGTTGTCGCTCTTCAGCGCGTATCATGCGGGGTCATCGGATCCGGGCGCGCAGCCGCATGACGCGCATTCGTCGGCCGAAGACCCTCACGCGAGCCACGAGGTCATTGGCGGCGGCCATGGCGACGATCACCACGTCATTGTGCGGCATCGCTTCGCGGCCCTAACGAGTATCATCGGCCCCGGCGTAATGGTGCTCGCCTTCGCGTTGGCAGTAGCGATCTTCATGGCGATGCAGGGTGCCGGCGAGCTGCGTACGCCGTTTATTCAGCGATACTACGAGTGGATGCCGGTCGGCGATCTCCACATCGACGCCGCATTTCAGCTCGATCAGCTCTCGATGGTGATGATTCTGGTGATCACTGGCGTCGGGATGCTGATCCACATTTTCAGCGTCGGGTACATGCGGGACGATCCGGGCTACCCGCGCTATTTCGCGTATCTCAACT
>DATBBP010000039.1:0-2292 GCA_036270935.1 Gemmatimonadaceae bacterium | reverse complement strand
GGCCGGGCGTGTAGGTGGCCCTGTCGTACGACGGTGCGCGAGCGGCAGGAACGGATGCGGTCACGGAATCCTCCGGACTGGGTGCTGGGTGCTAGCTGTTGGGTTCTAGGTGCTAGTGGGTGTATCCGATTTGTCGAGAGCAGGCGCTGAGCGCACCGTTGCAAAAAATTGGGTTCATCTCGGGAAAGACTCTTGCCACACTCGAAGATCGCGACGTCGAGAGCCAGTCCAGGTGCGAGAGGCCAGGATCGAGACGGCTGGCGTGAGACAAACGGCGACGTCAGGTCTCAGCCTTAATATGAAGAATTTGACGCCTGACACCGCCGTCGATCTGACGCCAGTCGTCTCGCAACTGGCGTCTCGCTCCTGGACTGGTTCTCGACGTCGCGATCTTCGAGTGCGGCAAGAGTCTTTCCCGAGATGAACCCAATTTTGCATTGGTGCGCTCGCCTGCTCTCGACAAAGGGCGTTTGATTCGGAGTTCTTCATGACAAGTACACTCACAGCGTCCGCACTCGACCTCACCGGCGAGCATCCGCGCAAGCTCCTCAGCTACGTCGCCGGACAATGGGTCGAGGGAAACGGGAGCTTCACGAGGCTCACGCATGCCGTGACGGGTGCGCCCGTTGCCGAGGCATCGACAGAAGGCGTGGACTTCGCCGAGATGGTGGCGTACGCGCGGCGTGTCGGCGGGCCGGCACTCCGGAAGATGACGTTCCACGAGCGCGCGCTGATGCTCAAAGCGATGGCGCAGTTCCTCACGGCGCGCAAGGACGATTTCTATCGCGTCTCAGCCGCGACGGGTGCCACCAAGGGCGACTCCTGGATCGACATCGACGGTGGCATCGGGACGTTCTTCGTCTACTCATCGAAAGGTCGGCGTGAGCTACCTAACGAGACATTCTATGTTGACGGCGCCACGGAATCGCTCTCGAAGGGCGGTACGTTCGTCGGGCGACACGTGTGCGTGCCACTTGAAGGCGTCGCTGTTCACATCAACGCATTCAACTTCCCCGTCTGGGGGATGATGGAGAAGTTGGCGCCGACGCTGCTCGCCGGCGTTCCAGCGATCGTGAAGCCTGCGACGGTCACCTCGTATCTCACGGAAGCGGTATTCCGAGCCATGATCGAGTCGCGGATCTTTCCCGAGGGCGCCATTCAGCTCATCTGCGGCAGCGCGGGTGACCTGCTCGATCATCTCGATGCACAGTGCGCGGTCGCCTTCACGGGGTCGGCCGACACGGCGCGCATGCTGCGCGCGAAGCCGTCGATTCTCGATCAGAACGTTCGCTTCAACACTGAAGCCGACTCGCTCAACTTCTCGATGCTTGGTCCGGATGCCACGCCCGACACGGAAGAGTTCGACTTGTTCGTGAAGGAGGTGGCGAGGGAAATGACGGTGAAGGCGGGTCAGAAGTGCACCGCGATCAGGCGTACGCTAGTGCCCGAGAGTCTTGTCGAGCCGCTCATGCACGCGCTCGTTAGGCGTCTCGAAGGAGTGAAGGTCGGCGATCCCGCTGTCGAGGGCGTGCGAATGGGTCCGCTCGCGGCACCCGCGCAGGTGCGTGAGGTGCGCAAGAGCGTCGACGCGATCGCGCGTCAGACGGAGCGCGTGTACGGCAATCCCGATGATTTCGACGTGATTGGCGCCGATCGCGTGCGCGGCGCGTTTTTTCCAACCCTCCTGTTCTACGCGAAGGATCCCTTCGCGAGCCATGCGCCGCACGACGTCGAAGCGTTCGGTCCGGTGAATACCGTCATGCCGTACAAGACCGTCGACGACGCGATCGAGCTCGCCAAGCGTGGTAAGGGCTCTCTCGTTGGGTCGCTCTTCACCGCGGACGACGCGATTGCGAAACAGGTCGTTCTCGGCACGGCGTCGCATCACGGGCGACTGATGGTCGTCAATCGCCAGAGCGCAAAGGAGTCGACGGGTCACGGCTCACCGATGCCGCATCTGGTACACGGTGGCCCGGGCCGCGCGGGTGGCGGCGAGGAGATGGGTGGCGTGAGGGGTGTGCTGCACTACATGCAGCGCACGGCACTTCAGGGGTCGCCAACGACGATTTCGCGTGTCATCAACGAGTACGTTGCCGGCGCCGAGGTGAAGCGCGACCGCATCCATCCATTCCGAAAGTACTTCGACGAGCTGGAGATCGGAGAAACACTGATCACGCACCGCCGCACGATTACGGAGGCGGACGTCGTGAACTTCGCGGGGATCAGTGGCGATTTCTTCTATGCTCACATGGACGACATCGCGGCGAAGGAATCGCTGTTCGAGCGGCGCGT
>DATBBP010000038.1:0-6680 GCA_036270935.1 Gemmatimonadaceae bacterium | reverse complement strand
AGGATCGTCCACCATAATGGCTGAAACAACCTTACGTGGCGATGACAGAGCGTCGAGCCAGCCGTACGTAGCACCCGCTCACGTGCCGTCGCCGTCACAGCGCGAGGCCATCGAGGCTGGCCGCGGGCCGTTGCTCGTCGTCGCCGGGCCCGGCGCGGGGAAGACGTATTGTCTCATCGAGCGGATCCGCTACTTGATCGAGACGCTCGCGATCGCGCCGGAGCGTCTCTGCGCCTTCACCTTCACCAACAAAGCCGCCGGGGAGATCGCCGACCGGCTCGGCCGCTCGTTAGGCATTCGCGCCGCCGCGGTCAAAACGGGCACCATCCACGCGTTCTGCGCCGAGTTGCTGCGCGAGTTCGGCCACGCCATCGGCCTCGAGCGCGGCTTCGGCATCGTCGACGAGCGCCAACAGCGCGCCGTCCTCCGTCGTCTCGCCGTCCCGCCGCGCTGGCATAGCCGCCTTCTCTCCCGCTTCGCTACCCATCGCTTCTGCGGCGCGTCGTTCGAGTACTCGCGCGACGGCGACATCTTCGATCGCTATCAGCGCTTCCTCGACGAGCGCCATCTCGTCGACTTCGATCAGTTGGTGCTCAAGACGGCGGACCTCCTCGGCGAATCGCAAGTCGTTATGCGGATTGCCGCGCGGTGGGATTGTATCCTCGTCGACGAGTTCCAGGACCTCAATCCGGTACAGTACGCGGTGATTCGCGACATCGGTCGCGACCATCGCCACATCTTCGCCGTCGGTGACGACGAGCAGTCGATCTACTCGTGGGCGGGCGCCGATCCGCGAGTTTTTGTCCATTTTATGAACGACTTCTCGATCGCGCGACACGTCCAGCTGCGCGAGAATCGACGCTGCCCGCGCCCGATCGTGAGCCGGGCGCGAAAGCTCATCGAGATCAACGCGCCACTGCTCGCTCGAAAGGAGCTCGCCGTCGATCGCGATTCCCCATTTGACGTCCTGGTGCGCTCCTTCCCGAACGAGGCCACCGAGATCGCCTGGGTGATCGAGGACCTGCGTCGTGACCGAAAGCGACACGGATTGTCCTGGGGCGACTTCGCGCTGCTTTATCGCAAGCACGAGATCGGGGACCTCGCCGAAGCGGGTTTGCTCACCGCGGGCTTGCCCTGCCGCCTCGCGCAGGGAAGGGCGGTGGGCGAGGATCCCGTATGTGAATACGTTGTCGCCGCGCTCGGTGTCATCGCGCACGGCGACGATCTCCACGACGACACGTTTCTCGAGGTCGTCCTTCCCGGACCGCTTGTCGACGACGCGCGGGCGAAAGCGGGCACAGCGCGCTCGTTGGTCGCGCAGCTTCAGCTGTCATCGAGCTCGCTGCCGCGGGAGCATGGCGACGCGAAGAAGATCAAGCGCGCGCTATATACGCTGCGCAATCTCGCCGCGTTAGGCAGGCGCCATGTCTCCCTGAGCGCGCTCGTCGAAGAGATTCTTTCGCAACGTGTTGGCGTGTACCGCACCACGCTCGAGGAGCATCATGACGAATTGAGCGACCCGGCGGCCAATCTCGAGGTCGTGCAACTCGCGGCTCAGCTGGAAGAAGCGGTTCGCACGCGCCAACCGATTCTCCTCCCGCACGTCGGCGGCGCAGAGATCGGGCTGAAGGGAATGCTCGCCGAGGTTGGCGTGCCTTCGTGTCACCCTGAGGAGCGCATTGATCTGCTCGAGGCGCCAGCGATAAGCAGTCCCGTTGCGCTCTTCAAAGCCGCGCAACTCCTCCGGATGGGCAGCTTCCGGAACGAGTTTCGCGACTTCACGGCGATCGATCTCGAGACGACCGACACCGACGTCGCCACGGCGGAGATCATCGAGCTCGCAGCAGTGCGCGTACGCGCCGGTGTCATCTGCGACCAGATCTCCTCACTCATCAGGCCGCGTTGCGCGATCACGCCCGGCGCGGCGCGAGCCCATGGTCTCACCGACGCCGACGTCGCGACTGCGCCGAATCTCGAGGAGGTCTGGCCGCGCTTCGCAGAGTTCTGCGGGACAGACGTCCTCGTCGCGCACAATGGTTATCAGTTCGACTTTCCGCTGCTACGTCGCCTAACGGGTGCGGAGCCCTGCACGTACGACACGCTGCCGCTCGCTCGCGAGCTGCATTCGGGAAGCGCGAAGCTCACCGATCTCGCTGTGCGTTTCGGCGTCGAGGCAGGCGTCTCACATCGCGCGCTCGACGACGCCCGCACGCTCGCTCGCGTCTTCCTCGCGCTCGGTGAGTCGAAGATCGTGCGAGCCCGTAAAACGTCGCTCGTCCATGTGCTCGACTATCTGGGCGTCGCCCTCGCGCTCTGGGACGGCGAGCTCGATAACGAAGGGCAGTTGCTGCGGCGGCTCTGCCGGCCGTTCTCGCTCGGGCGCTACAGCGACTGCCTCGAGTACTATCGCGCCGAGCGCGACGTCGCGGGCGATTCGACCTTGCCGACGGTCCGCCAGCTCATCGAGCGGCTCGGCGGGGCGGAGACGATGCAGCGCATACGCGCCGAGCGGAGCGCGTCGGAACGCTATCCCATCGCGATGGCCCGCCTGCGGCGTTTGATGTCGACGTGTACACCCGAATCGTTAGGTGATCAGATCGCCGAGTTTCTCGAGCGCGTCGCCCTCTCGAGCAAAGATGGGATCGTGCCGGCGCGGGAGCGCGTCAACCTGCTCACGATGCACTCGACGAAGGGACTCGAGTTTTCCCGCGTCTACATCCTTGGTGTGGAGGACGCGCAGCTGCCAGGCGGAACGCCGCTTCATCCGGCGACCGCGAACGAGCTCGAGGAGGCGAGACGTCTGCTCTACGTCGGCATGACGCGGGCGCGCGACCGGCTCGTGCTCACGCGGGCGGAGCGTCGCGGCGGACAGCGTACTGGCGGTCACCGCTTTCTGGACGAGATGGGTCTCGCCACGCAATGAGCACGACTTGGAAGGTTCGTGTCGAGGGCGATGGAGAGGTCTCGGTGCTGCACGAACCGTCGACGTCGGGTGACGCCGTAGCGACGTTCGTGGCGGCCCACGGCGCGGGCGGGAACATGCACGACCGTGGGATGCAAGCAGTCGCGAAGGAGCTTCGAGGGCGCGGGCTGGACGTCGTCCGATTCAACTTCCCGTACTCGGAGAAGAAGAGCGGCCGTCCGGATCCGATGCCGGTTTTACGGGCGTGCATCGAAGCGGTGATGTCGGAGGTCGAGCATGTCGGTCGGCTAATCATCGGCGGCCGCTCGATGGGAGGACGCGCCGCTTCGATGCTCGCCGCCGACAAGATTCAGTGCGACGCCCTGTTGCTGCTGGCGTACCCGCTGCATCCCGCCGGTAAGCCGGAGCAATTACGAGATGCTCATCTCCCGCGGATAACCATGCCGGCGCTCTGCTTCAATGGGACGCGAGACACGCTGTGTCGTCGCGACCTCATGGAGGCTGTGTTACCGCGTCTCGAACCAACGTTTCGTATGCATTGGCTCGAGGGCGCTGACCATTCCTTTCACGTCCTGAAATCGTCCGGTCGGACCGATGCGGACGTCCTCGCCGAGTTTGGTGGCGCAACGCTGGAATGGATTGGTTCGAGGTCGTCGCCCAGACGTTGATGGAGCGCTCCGCTCCTGCTATCCCGCGATGGCCGCCGCGCTCGCCTCGAGAAACGCACCGACTGCGGGCGGCCCCGAGCCAACGCCCTCGTCGTGCTTGAAGTACACGTAGGCATCGCTCCACCCCTGACGCGCGATACAGGTGGCCCACTTGCCCAAAGACGCGGCGTCATAGTCCAAGCGGTGTAGTCGTACATAGCCCCACGACGCCGTCGCGTGCACGGGACATGCAAACTCTTCCTGCTCGTTGAGGCACATAGCCACGTCGTGCTCGCGCAGCGCCGAGTAGATCTCGTCGTCGAACCAGCTCTCGTGACGGAACTCGATCGTGAATCGGCGCTTTGGCGGCAGCAGCCCAAGAAACCCTCGCAGCCGCTGGACATCCTTCTCCATGTTCGGCGGCAGCTGGAAGAGGATCGGCCCGAGTCGATTGCCCAACACGGCAGTGTTCTGAAGCAAAAAATCCAGTGCGGGCGCACAGTCCGGCTTGAGCCGCGCATGATGCGTGATGCGCATGCTCGCCTTGATCGCGAAGGTAAACTGCTCGGGCACTTGACTCGCCCAATCCTGGAGCACCGGCTGCTTGGGCAGTCGGTAAAAGGTGTTATTGATCTCGACCGTCGGGAACTTGCCGGCGTAATAGCCTAACCACGCGTCGTCGCCCATGTCGGGTGGATAGAAAACGCTCTTCCACTCCTTGAACGCGTAACCGCTGGTACCAGCGAGGAGCCTCACGACACCTTGCGCGCTGGCGCTTCCTCCTCCGACCGTGCGAGACTCGCCTTCAATGCCTCCATGAGGTCGACGATCTTGCCGCCGGAATCAGGCACGACGTCGGACGACGTGATGTCCTGGCCGTCCACCTTGCGCTGAATCGTCTCCAGCACGCGCTCGCGCACCGTATCCTTGTACTTCTGCGGCTCGAAGTTGTCGTTCGCCGTCTGATCGATGAGCTGCTTCGCGAGCGCAAGCTCCGCTGGCTTGATGTCGCCCGTCGGAATCGGCACCTCGGTCGTCGTGCGCACTTCGTCGGCGTAGTGCAACTGCTCCATGACGAGGCAGTTGTTATACGGGCGTAGCAGAATCAGATACTGCTGCCCGCGCGCCGAGTACTGGCCGAGCGCGGCGCGCCCGGTCTCCTCGAGCGCCTTGCATAAGAGGCGATACGCGCGATCGCCACCCTTCTCCGGCCCGAGATAGTACACCTTTTCCAGGTACTCCCGCTGCACCTTGGCGAGCGGCACGAATTCGACGACCTCGATCATCCCTGTCGCCTTCTCCTCGAGGGCCTTGAGCTCCTCGGGCGTGAAGACGACATACTGATCTTTAGCGAACTCGTAACCCTTGACCGTCTCCTCTCGGCCGACGATCTCGTTGTCCTTCTGACAGATGTATTGCTGCTTGAGGCGCGTGTTGCACTTCTTGTGCAGCATGTTGAAGGAGACGCTTGTCTTCGATTCCGAGGACGAGTAAAGATTGACCGGAACGGAGACAAGCCCGAAGGAGATCGTGGCCGAGGCGATCGAACGCGCAGGCATGAGCGGTCGGGTTATGGGGTGGTATGTTCTCGAAGGTACTAGCCGATCGTGATCTTTTCCACTTCAGCCGTACGGCAATCATATTTGTGATGCATAGCACCTAGCACCTAGCACCTCAGTCGGACGACCATGACCGATCGAAGTGACTCCGACACACCAGCCGAGTCCGCCGATAGTCTTAGCACATATCGCGCGAAGCGGTCTCCCGATCGGACAACCGAGCCATTCGGCAGCGCGGTCTCGCCCGCTATCGGTCAGCTCTTCGTGGTCCACAAGCACGACGCGCGTCAGCTGCACTTCGATCTCCGTCTCGAGATGGAAGGCGTTCTGCGCTCGTGGGCCGTGCCGAAGGGGCCGTCGTACGACATGAACGACAAGCGACTTGCGGTGAAAGTCGAAGATCACCCGCTCGAGTACGGCGACTTCGAGGGGATCATACCGAAAGGCAACTACGGCGCGGGCGGCGTGATCGTATGGGATCGAGGTGAATGGGTGCCGCTCGAGGATTGGCGCGAAGGAATGGAGAAAGGAAAGCTCCTCTTCGAGCTCAAGGGCTACAAGCTTCACGGCAAGTGGACGCTCGTAAAGATCAAGAAGAGCGAGCGCGATTGGCTGCTGATCAAGGAACGCGACGCGTGGGTAAAGAGCCCGGGAGACCAATTCCCCGAGGAATCGGTGTTGTCCGGACTCACGGTCGAGGACGTGAAAGCCGGCGTCACGCCGGCGACGCGTCTCCGCAGCGCCGTCGAAGCCGCTGGCGCCGTTAGGCAGACGGTCGACGTCGCATCGGTCCAGCCGATGCTCGCCGAATCCGCGGCCCACGCGTTCACGCGCGACGGCTGGGTCTTCGAGCTCAAGCTCGACGGCTACCGGCTCATCGCCGGCAAGCAGCATGGCGACGCCCGCTTGCTCACGCGCAATGGCAACGACTACACCGATGTGTTCCCCGAGATCGCACGCGCGGTGAAAGCTCTTCCCGTCGAGCACTGCGTCCTCGACGGCGAAGTGGTCGTGCTCGACGAGCAGGGGATACCTCGGTTTTCGCGGCTGCAGCAGCGCGGCCGGCTGTCATCGCCGCTCGACGTCAAACGCGCGGCAGTCGAGCTGCCCGCAACGTACTACGCGTTCGATCTCCTTGCGCTGGACGGGTTCGATCTACGGTCGCTGCCACTCGTTAAGCGCAAAGAGCTTCTGAAGGAAGCCGTCCCAAAGTTAGGCCCGGTACGCATTCTGGATCACATCGAGCGCGAGGGCGAGGCGTTTCTCGAGCAGGTCGCCAAGCTTGGCCTCGAGGGAATCATTGCGAAGAAGGCCGACGCGCCCTATCGCGCCGGCCGCACCGAGAAATGGATCAAGATCAAGCGCGAGCCGACGAGCGACTTCGTCGTCGTCGGCTTCACCGCGCCGAAGGGTGGCCGGAGCCACCTCGGCGCCTTGCAACTCGCCGATTACGTCGGTGACACGCTCGTGTATGCCGGTCGAGTGGGCACGGGCTTCGATGAGAGTATGCTCACAAGGCTCGACACCGAGCTCGCGTCACTCGTTCGCGAG
>DATBBP010000037.1:0-7875 GCA_036270935.1 Gemmatimonadaceae bacterium | reverse complement strand
ATCTACCCATACGAGGACCACGGCCAGGTTACGAAGGAGACCATTTTGGACCAGTGGGCGCGCTTTACGGCGTGGCTCGATCTGTACGTGAAGCCGACGGGGAAGACGGATAAGAAGATTGCAGTTGTGCCGTAGTGAGTGACGAGTGACGAGTGACGAGTGGCGCGTGACGAGTGGCGCGTGTAAAGATGCGAAAATCTGAACTACTCGCCACTAATCACTCGCCACTCGCCACTAATCACTCGCCACGCATCACGCGCCACGCATCACGCGTCCCTCACAGCTCGTCCGCGATCGCCGCGATCTCCTCGGCGTCTTTCCACGCAACGGTCAGGAGCGCAAGCTCGCCCTCCAGCGCGCGACGCTCCGTCTCCTCGTGCATCGCCATCTCGAGCGCGAGCCGTTCGGCGGGGTCCAGCCGCAAGGCGCCGAGCTGCCGATAGAAGTTTAGCATCGACATAATTCGGCCACGTGTCGCGCCAAGATGCGATACGGACGCCAGATACCCAGCGGCGTCGCCAAAGCGTTCGATACGCGAGACAGCCGTGCGCACCTGACCATCCGAGGCGCCGAGGCGATTCGAGCTCGCGATCAGGACGCTCGCCGTCTGCAAGGCGGCTGTGCCTTGATACCGCGCCACGCCGCCATCATGGACGACGTGTAGCATCGCGGAGCCGTCGGACTGCAGCTCGAGCGTCGAGCTTCCGATCTTGTTCGCGCGCACAACGAGCGGTTGTTCGCGCTCGAAGGCAAAGGCGGGCGCGTGCGCCGAGTTCTCAGTCGCCGGAGCAGGAATTCGCGCGACGATTCGATCCTCACGCCAATAGTCTCGGGCGGCAACCAAGCCCGCCATTGGTATCGCGCCCATGATCGTCGTGAGTCCAGGAATCGCGATGATCGAGATCGTTCCCGTCAGCAGGTAGGGAGCGAGTATTGGCGCGACCGCGACGCTCAGCGCGGCAGCCGCGGTTAGACCGCCAGCGGCGGCGAACTGTACGCGTCGGCGACGTCGGTTGAAGCGCGATCCGTAGCGCCAAGCCGCGAACTCCGGCCGGAGGGGCGCGCCGATCCGAACGAGCTCGAGCCCTTCACCAAGCCGAGCGAGACCGACGTTGTCCGTCGAGACCCTCAGCGTTGTCGAACGATAGGCGCGCTCACACTGATCGATCGAGTCCGACCGCTCGTCGAGCGGTGAGAGATTCCAACGTGCGCATCGCACGCACACTACCCAGAGTCGTCCCCTCTTTGCGTCGAAGGCGATGCGGCGTCCGACCGGGAACGACTCGATTGACTCATTCGCGCCGAGAGGGCCGTTGCAGAAAAGACAGGTGGAGAACACCGGTGTCTAGTTGCCAGTGGCTCGTTGCTGGTGACTAATGGGCAGTGTGTGTGATGGTTCGCACACGGGGACACTGCGCGCAAGGAGCGTGCGAGGTCTTCGGTACACTGATCAGTGCACTCTGACTACAATTCACCGAACCTTAATCCTTCCTCAATGCTCGCTCCATTCTTCGCCGCGCTCTTGCTGCAGACAGCCTATCAGCAGCCGGGCGCCGTCAAGAACCCCGCCGAGTCCTCGCCGCCGAGCGGAGACACGACCGGTTACTGGCAGCAGCGTGTGCATTATCGGATCGTAGCGCGCCTCGATGAGGCAGCGACGCGTCTCCATTCGCGTGGCGAGCTGGTGTATGTGAACAACTCGCCGGATACGCTGCACGAGATGTACTTCCATCAGTACTTGAACGCTTTTCGGCCGGGCTCGAAGTGGAGTCAGGTCGATGAGCGCGAAGGTCGCGTGCGATTTCAGAATTTGCGCGATCCCGACTATGGCTACGAGCGCTTCACGTTGCCACCGACCGTCGATGGCGCACCCGTGTTCATCGACTATCCGGGATCGCCAGATAGCACGGTCGTTCACTTTCGGTTGCCACGTCCGCTACCGCCGCACGATTCAATTCGCGTTGCGCTCGAGTGGGACGCCCGGCCGTCAACCGTGCTGCGTCGACAAGGACGCCGCGGACGTACGTGGGACTTCGCGCAATGGTATCCGAAAGTCGCCGTCTACGATCGCGCCGGGTGGGAGCCGAACCCATTCGTGCCGTCTGGTGAGCTTTACGGCGAGTATGGCACCTACGACGTGACCATGCTTCTTCCGCAGGATCAGATTGTCGTTGCGACCGGAGTACCAGTCTCCGGCGATCCTGGCTGGGAGCGGGCAAAGCGTGGCGGCGAGGTGCGTCTCGCACAAAACGCGTACGACACAGTGCCAGCGCCTAACGTGGACGTGCCGGCAGAGTACCGCGCGGTGCGCTTTCTTGCCCACAACGTGCATCACTTCGCGTGGTCCGTATCGCCGGACTATCGATACGAGGGCGGCATTTACGTTAGGCAGCTGCCGGCGACGCATTACAAGACGTGGGACACCGTGTCCATTCACGTGTTGTACAAGCCGGGCGACGATACGACGTGGGGCGGAGGCCGCGCGCTCAATCGCACGATCACTGCGTTTAGATGGCTCGAGTCGATCTGGGGACCTTATGCGTATCCCGCATTCTCGAACGTCCATCGGCTCGAGGGCGGCGGCACCGAGTTTCCCATGATGATCATGGACGGCGGCGCGAGCCAAGGGCTGATTCTCCACGAGGCGGGACACAACTTCACCTACGGCATCCTTGGCAACAACGAGTGGCGCTCGGGGTGGATGGACGAGGGATTGACCTCCTACCAGACATCGTGGGCGCAGAAGCTGACACCGCAAGAACTGGCCACCCAGGCATTGCCCCCGCCGCGAATCCCGGAGGGATATCGCGTCAACGCCAAAACGATCCCGCCGTCCCAATCAGCCAATCTCGATCTCATTCAACTCGAGCTGGAGGGACGCTCGGAGCCGATCGGCACGAACGCCGCGGACTTCCGCGATTTCGGAGTTTATAACGTGATGATCTATAGTCGCGGAGAATTGATGTATTCGCATCTCCGCGACGTTCTCGGCGACAGCACGTTTCGCGATTTCTTCCACGACTACTTCAACCGGTGGGCATTGAAGCACGTCGACGAACCGGCGATGCGTACATCGGCGGAGCGTCGATACGGGCATGACCTCGGCTGGTTCTTCAATGAGTGGGTGTATCAAACGGGCCTGCTGGATTACGCATTGCATGACATCAAGTCGACGCAGCGCTCGGATGGGCAATGGGTCACGCGCGTCGAGCTGGTGAAGCGGGGCGAGTATCGGCATCCGATGCTCGTCGGCGCGCGTGTGGGAGCGACGTGGACGCTCGTACGCGGCGATGCGCAGAAGGATCACCAGACGTTGGAGATCGTCACGCCGGCGAAACCCGAGGAAGTGCGACTCGACCCGTATCACTTCACGTGGGATTGGGATCGACGTGACGACGTCGAGTCACGTGGCGTGCTGGGAATCAGGAATCCGCGCTACGTATTCGATTGGCCCTTCCTTCAGCAGAATGATCGCGATCACTCACTGGTCGCGCTGATGCCGGAGCTCTGGTACTCGGAGCCGCTTTCGCGTGGAGCGTGCTCAACGCTCGACTGTCACGGGCAAGCGGTGACTTTCGGTGTGCGCGCACGGGCGAGCTATCTCGCGATGGTCGATAAGTACGATCTCGGTATCGGCGGAACGGCGGGACCGATCCGGCCGACGCTGAGCCACGTGAACGCGTGGGCGCGAATCGACAATCCGTACATGCCGGGCGCGTCGCGCCCGTGGATGGGTGTTGGAATGGACGCCGCATTCCTCGACGGTATCGCGCGCTTCGATCTGCGACGGCAATGGAATCTGAGTCCGTTCACCTACGTCGTTGGGCCGCAGATCGACGTCACGGCGCGCCTAACGGGTGCGTATCCGACGGATCGGTTCATACTTCCGGAGCAATGGGCCGACGCGCAGGCGACGGAGCTTGGCGGGGCGGCAACGGTGCGATTACCTGCCGACGACGACGGCAGCTACCAGTGGGTCGGCGGCTCGATTGCCGCCGGTTTGTCGCGGCCGCAAATCGGCGGCGAGATGGCAAAGGGGTATGTTCGCGGCGATCTGTCGGGAACCATGGTTCAGTACTTTCAGAACGGCTCGATGGCCGCGATCGGCCGTCTGTATGCCGGAGGCGAGAGCCGCGCGCCACTGCAGCGCGCCGTGTTCGCGGCAACGACGGATCCATTCACCTCGTTCTGGAGCAACTGGTACCGGCCGCTGGGCTCCCTCTACAAGCAGGATTGGCTCAACGTCATGCCGCTCGGCGGCGCAATGTTGAGGGGATACTCATTTGGCACCGCCCTTTCGCGAGTCGGCGCGGTGAATCTCGAGCTCGCTCAGCGGCTGCGCGAATTCGGCGATCGCGCGAGTGGGCGACGTTCCATCTGGTTCTCGGCGTTCGGTGACATCGCGGCCGCGTCTTCCGATTTCGTGCAGTTCGACGGGAGCATGCTGCTCGACGCGGGAGTCGGGCTTTCACTTCGCGGGCGCATCTATGATCGCGACGTGCACTTCCGACTGGATTTCCCACTTTTCGTCAAGCAGCCGAACCTGGCGGGTGGACCGTCGTTCGCGCAGAAGGGGAGTCTCGGATTCAGGTATGTGTTCAGCCTGCAGGATGTGTGGTGAGGTGCTAGGTGTTAGCTGTTAGGTGCTAGGTGCTAGGTGCTTTCAGTCGCGGCGGAGCGCTTCGACGGGGTCGATGCGAGTGGCGCGGCGGGCGGGGATGAATGCTGCGAGAGCGCATGCAGCGAGAAGTACGCTCGTGACCACGACGAAGGTTGTGGCATCGGTTGGTCCAACGCCGTAGAGCATGCCGCGAATCGTGCGCGTGAGCGCGACGGCTCCGGCGAGACCGGCGCCGATGCCTAACGTCGATGTCAGCATGCTCTCGCCGACGACGAGACCGAGCACATTGCTCGTCGTCGCGCCGAGCGCGATGCGGACGCCCAGCTCGGGTGTGCGCGCGCTGACCGTGTACGCCATCACGCCGTAGGTGCCGACCACAGCAAGCACGAGCGAAACAGCGGCGAAGGTTGCGAGGAGGAGCATCGAGAAGCGGCGCCGGCTCAGCGAATTGCCGGCAACGTCCTCCATCGTCGTCACACGTATGAGCGGCAAAGTCCGGTCGAGCTCACGAACGGCTGCCCGAACCGCCGGGAGCGCCTGCATCGGATCGCCGGTCGTCTTGATGACCAGCGATAAATATGACTCTCCCTCCTGCCGGTACGAGGTGTAGGCGACGGCCCGGGGCGCGGTGTCGAAGCCGTCCTGCCTAACGTTGCCCACGACGCCGACGACGAGATAGAGGGGGCCCTGAGGATCGGGGCCGAGTTGAACGCGCGCGCCGACGGGATCGCGTCCGCCCCAAAACCGACGAACTGCTTCATCGTTCACGACGACGGCCCTCGGCTCTGCGCCGGCCGCGTCCTTCGAGACAAAGCCGCGACCTGAGCGGAGTGGAATGCTCAGCGAGCGGAAATAATCGTCGCTCACGGCCGTGTATCCAATGGAGGGCAGTGGACCGTTAGGCATCGGTTCGCCCTGAATGTGCAGTCCCGCGGTCGACGATCCGCGCAGCGGCATACTCGACCCCGCACCCACGAAGCGAACACCGGGCATGGGTCGGATGCGCTCGAACAGCGTCTCGTAGAACTGAGCGATCTTTGGACGCGTGTCATATGCGTTGGAGGTGAGTGCGAGGCTCACCAGGAGCACGTGATCCGGATCGAATCCGAGCTCGACGCGCTGCAGACGATCGAGGCTGCGAACGAGGAGACCAGCGCATACGAGGAGCACGACCGTGAGCGCGGTCTGGCCCGCGACGAGAATCCGCCGCCAGCGGTCGGCGCGGCGGCCCACGACGGCGCGGCTCGTATCGCGAAGGGTACGTTCAGCGTCCGTGCGCGATCCGGCCCATGCCGGGACGAGCCCGAACAAGAGGCCACCGCCAAGCGACACGATCAATGCAAAGCCCACCACCATCGGGTCGACCGCGACGTCCCCGACGTGCGGCAGGGCATCGGGCGCAACGGCGAGGAGCGCCCGCGTTGCCGCCCAGCCAACGGACGATCCGGCCATCCCGCCGATGAGCGCGAGGAGCAGACTTTCCGTCAACAGCTGCCTGACGAGCCGACCACGCGCAGCGCCTAGCGCGGCACGGACCGCGAGCTCACGTTGACGGCCCAACGTGCGGGAGAAAACGAGATTTGCCAGATTGGCACAGGCGATGAGCAGCACGCAGGCGGCCGCGGTGGCGAGGACGAGAAGAGCAGTCCGCGCATCGCCAACGAGCGCCGAATGTAATGGAACGACGCTGACGAGATGACCCGTGTTCGACGCCGGGAACGCTTGTTCGTTCCGCTGCGCAATAGTGAGCAGGTCGCTCTCGGCGCGTGCCGGCGTGACACCTTCGCGCAGTCGCGCAACAGCGACCATGTTGTGGAACTTGCGTGAGCGATTCACGTCAGCGAGCTGGCCCTGGATGTTGAAGGGCGTCCAGAACTGTTCGTCTCCGCCGAAAATGAAGCGAGGCGGCATCACGCCGATGATCGTCATCGGTGCCCCGCTCATCACGACCGACCGCCCAACAACAGAGGAGTCGCTGCCAAAGACTCCGCGCCACGCAGCGAACGAGAGCACGACGACGTTCGTCTTGCCCGGCTGATCTTCGTCTGGCGCGAACGTACGGCCGAGCATCGGCGGAGCGCCGAGAATCGAAAAAGACGTTCGCGCTAAAGCGCAACCCGCGCAGGGCGACGGGTTCCGTTGCACCCTGGTAGTCGAGTGACGCGTACCCAACGATGCCGATGTCCGTGAGCGACGACTGCTGATTGCGATAGTCGACGTAGTCGGCGGCCGCCAACTGCGAGCGCGGCGAATGATCGGGCCGGTTATCCTCGTATACGGCGACGAGACGATCCGGCTGCGCGAAGGGGAGCGGGCGGAGCAAGACGCTCCGGACGACAGTGAAGATCGCGCTGTTCGCTCCGACGCCTAACGCGATGGTGACGAGCGCGATGGCGAGAAACGCCGGGGATCGCCGCAATACGCGAATGGCTTGTGTGAGATCCTGGCGAAGGTCGACGAACCACTCGCCACGTCGCTCGGCGCGTTCGCCGCCTTCGTCGAGGCGGCGACAGTACTCGCGTGTGAACTCGACGTCGCCAAACTCGCGTGTTGCCTCGCGGCGTGCGTCAGCCTCGCTCATGCCACCGGCGCGAAGCTCCCGCGTGCGCATATCGATATGGAAGGACAGCTCGTCGTCGACATCGGCGCGAATGCGCGTCGCCGAGCGCCAGGGGAACCGGAACGATCGCTTTGGGCTCACGATTCTTTTCTCGTCAGGCAGCTGACAGCACCCGCGTCACCGCGTCGGCATAGGTGCGCCATGTCGCCGTCTCGCTGCGCAGCTGGCGGCGGCCTTCCGCCGTGAGTTGGTAAAACTTGGCGCGTCGGTTGTTGTCGGACACGCCCCAAGTGGGCGCGACCCATCGTTTGCGTTCGAGCCGATGCAGCGCCTGATACAGGGCAGCGCCTTCGATCGTGATGATGCCGTCGGAGCGGTCGCGAATCCAATGCGAAATCGCGTATCCGTGCATCGGCTCCCACGCGAGCGTGCGCAGAATGAGGACGTCGACGGTGCCTTGGAGGAGATCGATCGACTGCGGCATTGCTGTTCCAGTCACATGGTGACTGGAAGGTGTGACATGGCAACGCGGGCGTCAATCCCCAACTTGTCTTGGCTATTCTCGTCGCTTGCGCCTGTCGCCCAACCAGATCGCGATCACCATCCACACGCTCACCGCGCCGGCGACGACGAAGCCCCAGGTGCCGAGCGTCCTGCGCGTCGTGATCAACATCGCGCTCGCGATGATGATCGC
>DATBBP010000036.1:0-5186 GCA_036270935.1 Gemmatimonadaceae bacterium | reverse complement strand
GGATTACATCCAGACCGACGCGGCGATCAATCCTGGTAATTCCGGTGGGCCGCTGGTCAACATTCGCGGTGAGGTGATCGGCATCAACAGCGCGATCGCGAGCAATACTGGCTTCTACGCCGGCTACGGCTTCGCCATCCCGGTGACGCTCGCGAAGCAGGTGATGGACGACATCATCCAGTACGGCAAAGTCCGACGCGCGGTGCTCGGGATCAACATTGGTGACGTCGATCCTAACGACGCACAGGTCGCCGGTCTGAAGGACATCCACGGCGTAAAGGTGGCGGGCTTCGATCCGCCTGACGATCCGGAGTCGAGCCCGGCGAAGCGTGCGGGCGTGGAAGTCGGCGACGTGATCATCGCGGTGAACGGCCAATCCATCGATCGCGTGAGCACGCTGCAGCGCGTCATCCGCAACTTCAAGCCGGGCCAAAGCGTCTCGATCGACGTGATGCGTTTTGGCGATAAGAAGTCGCTCAACGTCAAATTGGGCGAGCCGCCTGTCGATCGCAGCAGCGACGTCGCGTCGGCGAACGACGATAGCCGGCAACCAGCGTCGCGTGGCAACGAGCGCAGCTACGACAAGCTCGGCATCTCGGTGCAGAGCGTACCGACGGAGCTCGCGCAGCAGGCAAAGCTCAGCGATCAGTGGCGGCGCGGGTTGCTCGTCACCGACGTGTCACCTAGCGGTCCCGCGTATCACGAGCTGAGTGAGAACAGCTCGATCATCATCAGCGTGCTCTATCCAAAGAAGCGTGATGTCCGTTCGGCGGCGGATCTGGAGGAGGCAATATCCGGTCTGAAACGCGGCGATCTCATCACGCTACTGGTGTACGACGTGCGCGCGCAGGGGACGACGTCGATCACGCTGAGAGCACAGTAAAACTCCCGAGTGAATCGAGGGCCCGGTGCGCGAGCACCGGGCCCTTTTGCCTTACAGATGCCGATGGGGTTTTCTGCCCGGGCTGATGAGAGTAGCCCCGCTGTGTTGCTAGTCTTAGCTTTCCTCGGCGCGCGGGAGTGGCGGAACTGGCAGACGCGCTGGACTTAGGATCCAGTGCCCGAAAGGGCTTCGGGGTTCAAATCCCCGCTTCCGCATGGATTGTCATCCTGAGCACAACGAAGGATCTAGTTTGGTTCGAATAGATCCTTCGTCGCTTCGCTCCTCAGGATGACATGAAGAGTTAGCTTAGAGACATGGATATTCAGATCACGACGAAGAAAAGCGAAGGCGTCGAGCGGCTCCTCGAGGTACAGGTGCCGGTCGAGGCAATTCGTGAGGCGGAGGAAAAAACGGCGCGGCGTTATGCGTCGACCGTTCGCCTCCCCGGGTTTCGCCCGGGCAAGGCGCCGCCGCAGCTGGTCAAGAAACGCTTCAAGGATGCGATTCGCCAGCAGGTCATCGAATCGCTCGTACAGGAAGCATTTCAGGAAGTCGTCGATCGGGAGCAGTTGAAGGTCGCGTCCCAGCCGCACGTTCACGATCTGAAGTTCAATGAGGGTGAGCCACTCACGTTCGAGCTGCACGTCGAGGTACGACCTGAGGTTGCGTTAGGCCGCACCCAGGGGTTTCGCGTCTCGCGTCCGTCGGGTGAAGTCACCGACGAGCAAGTGCGTGAGCAGATCGAGCAGATGCGCGAGCAGAAAGCGAGCTGGCATCCGGTCGAGAGCAAGCCCGCGCCGGGTGACATGGTCACCGTGCTGCTAGCGACGTCGGACGAAAACGGAACGATGCCCGAGGGCAAGGACTATCGCCTGGTGCTCGGCGGTGGTCAGGCAATTCCAGGCATCGAAGAGCTGATCATGGAGCTTGTTCCGGGAGAGACCGTCGAGCGCGCCGTCCGTTGGCCTGACGATTTCCCGGATGAATCGCAGCGTGGAAAGAGCAAGAACGTTCGCGTCTCGCTGCAGGATGTGAAGCACAAGGAGCTGCCCGCACTCGACGACGCGCTTGCGCGACAGGTCGGCGATTTCGAGTCGCTGGATGCCCTTCAGGCCACCGTGCGCAAGGATCTCGAGGAAAGCGCCCGCCGCGACTCGGACGCCAACGTCCGGCAGAAACTGCTGGACGAGATCGCGAGCGCGAATCCCTTCGCCGTGCCACCGAGCTGGGTCAATCAACTCGTCGAAGGGTACGTGCAAGCCTATCGAGTGCCGGATGAAGAGCGCGACCGCTTTGCTGGGGAATTTCGCCCTATTGCTGAGCGACAGGTGCGCCGCGATCTCATAATTGACACGATCGCTGAGACAGAGGGACTCCGCGCGACGGAAGCCGACTTGGATGACCGGATCGCCGAGCTCGCCAAGAAACGCAACGCCGAGCCCGGGCAGGTTTATGCTTCTCTACAGAAGGCGGGACGCTTGAAGGAAATCGAGCACGGCTTGACGGAGGAGAAAGTCTTCAAGTGGTTGTTGGAAAGAAACACGGTCGAATGAGGTTTTGAGCCATGCCAACGTTGTATCCCCCATATGTTATCGAGCGATCGAGCCGCGGCGAGCGAAGCTACGACATCTTCTCGCGCTTGCTCATGGATCGCATCGTCTTCCTCGGCACTCCAATCAACGACGACGTCGCGAACATCATCATTGCCCAGCTGTTGTTTCTCGAGGCCGATAACCCAGAGCGCGACGTGCACGTTTACATCAACTCGCCCGGCGGCAGCGTCTCGTCGGGATTGGCGATCTACGACACCATGCAGTACTTGAGATCGCCCATCAATACCATTTGTATGGGTCTCGCGGCGAGCATGGGAGCATTTTTGCTGACCGCCGGGAGGAAGGGAAAGAGGCACGCCCTACCCCACTCGCGCATCATGATTCACCAGCCGTCGGGCGGCGCCCAGGGCACTGCGTCCGATATCGAGATTCAGGCAAAAGAGATATTGTATCTGCGCGGCAAGATGAACGAGCTCATGGCACGCCATACGGGCCGTGCGCTCGAGCAGATCGAACGTGATGTCGACCGCGATCGCTTCATGTCGGCCGACGAAGCGAAGGATTACGGCATCGTCGATCACGTGATTACGCACCGCGGCGAAGTCGTCCCGGAGAGCGTGATCGCCGCTGCAGCCGCTGCACGTTAAGTATCGCTCGTGAAAACGTTCACGAGGATCGGTCGTCAGATGGTGTTGCTTGACCGCGCGACGCGCCGTTCCTTATTCTCTAGCACCCCGCACGTCGTCGTCCGGCCGAGTTGGCTATTGCCGCCGGGCATCCGCGTTCTCTGTAGAGATTAGTTATGTCGCACGACAAACACCTACGCTGCTCGTTCTGCGGAAAGTCGAAGGACTCGGTCCGGAAGTTCATCTCCGGTCCCTCTGTGTACATCTGCAACGAGTGTATCGCCCTCTGCAACGAAATCCTTGCCGAGGACGAGGAGCGCGAGGTTGCCGAAGCCATAACGCAGGTACCGACGCCGCAAGAGATCAAAGACGTTCTCGATCAGTATGTGATCGGTCAGGAGCGTGCGAAGAAAGCGCTGTCGGTTGCGGTCTATAATCACTACAAGCGCATCAACTCGTCGTCGGTTCGCGACGATGACGTAGAGCTCGACAAGTCGAATATCCTGCTCATCGGCCCGACCGGCGTCGGTAAAACGCTGCTCGCGCAGACGCTCGCGCGAATTCTGGACGTTCCGTTCACAATTGCTGATGCGACGACGCTCACCGAAGCAGGTTATGTCGGCGAGGACGTCGAGAATATTCTGGTCAGGCTCCTGCAAGCCGGCGACTTCAACGTTGCTGAATGTGAGCGTGGCATCGTCTACATCGATGAGATCGACAAGATCGCGCGCAAGTCGGAGAATCCGAGCATAACGAGGGACGTCTCGGGCGAGGGCGTGCAGCAGGCGCTGCTCAAGATCCTGGAAGGCACGATTGCGTCCGTGCCGCCGCAGGGTGGTCGCAAGCACCCGCAGCAGGAATACATCCAGATCAACACCAAGGACATTCTCTTCATCTGCGGCGGCGCTTTCGACGGTCTCGAGAAGATCATCGAGTCGCGCACGGGACGTCGTCAGATCGGCTTCTCGGGCGTCGACAACGTCAAGACGGCTGAAAAGAAAAAGAATCCGTTCTCCGAAGTCGAGCCGGACGATCTGCTTCGCTACGGCTTGATTCCCGAGCTCGTTGGGCGGTTGCCTGTCGTGGTCGCACTCGAATCGCTCGACGAAGACGCGCTCGTCCGCATCCTCAAGGAACCGAAGAACGCACTCACGAAGCAGTACGCGAAGCTCTTCGAGCTCGAGGAAGTGAAGCTCAGCTTCGACGAGAGTGCGTTGCGCGCGGTCGCGCAGAAGGCGCTCAAGCGCGGCACCGGCGCGCGCGGCCTCCGCGCGATCGTGGAAGAAATCCTCACTGACGTGATGTTCGATCTCCCGACGCGCGAAGACGTCGAGGAAGTGAAGATCACCGAGGGCTCGGTGATTCACGGCACGCCGCCACTGCTCGAGATCTCGCCGCAGAGGAAGAAGAAAGAAGCGTAGTGGCGAGTGGCGAGTGGTTAGTGACGAGAAGTGATGAACAAGCCCCGGCTCCGCCGGGGCTTTCCATTTGACTCGCCACTTGTCACTCGCCACTCACCACTATCTTTCTCCCAATGCCGACTCTCCGCCGCGACGCTGAAGTTTTTACCGTACCGGACCGACTCGCCGTACTCGCGCTTCGGGACGTCGTGATCTTTCCGCACGTCTCGATGCCGCTGCTCGTGGGGCGACCGGCGTCGCTTGCCGCAGTCGATAGCGCGATGGCGGAGGATCGCTACATCCTCCTCGTGACGCAGCGCAGCGGCGACACCGACGAGCCCGCGGCGGCGGATCTCTATCGTGGCGGCGTAGTGGCGCGAATCGCCCAGCTCGCGCGTGCGCCGAGTGGCGCGGCGAAGATCCTCGTCGAAGGACTCGCGCGTGTGCGGGTGACTCGTTATGTGCCGACCGGCGATCATTTACGCGCACAGGTCGTTCCCGTCGAGGAGCAGACGTCGCCGGACGAGGTCGATGAGGTCGAGGCGCTTGCTCGGCGCGTTGTGGCGCTGTTCGAGGAATACGTTTCCCTGCACCGCCGCATTCCGCCGGAAGTCGTGACCCTGATCCAGGGTGCAGATAGTACGGCTCGTCAAGCATTCGGGATCTCGGCACACCTCAGCGTGCGCGTCGAGACTCGTCAGGCGCTGCTCGAGACATCGTCGCT
>DATBBP010000035.1:0-2885 GCA_036270935.1 Gemmatimonadaceae bacterium | reverse complement strand
GAAGGCACACGCGGCTACGATTATCATCTTCGACCCTTCAAGAAGGGGCCATTCGTTCTCGCCATCGCGTCGCAGCGTCCGATCATCCCGACGATCGTCCATGGGTCGCGCGAGGTGATGGCGAAAGGCTCCTTCCTCGTTCGCCGCGGCGACATCGACGTGCACTTCCTCGATCCTATCGAAACCAAAGGTCTCACGTACGATGATCGCGCCGAATTGATGATGCACGTGTGGACGCGTATGGCGAACAGCATGCGCGACCTCTACTCGATCGGCACCGACGAGTATCCGATTGCGGAAGTCGGTGAACGAAGCGAGTAATACGTTGCTCGCGCGCCCTCCCGTTCCTCTAGCGTAGCCCTAGCCCCTCGCCCCTAATCCCTAGCCCCTCATCCATGCCCCAGATCGTCGACATCCACGCTCGTGAAATCCTCGACAGCCGCGGAAATCCCACCGTCGAAGCCGACGTCATCCTCGACGACGGCACCATGGGACGGGCCGCCGTGCCGAGCGGCGCGAGCACGGGCGAGCACGAAGCCATCGAGCTGCGCGACGGCGAGAGCGACCGCTACGGCGGCAAAGGCGTTAGGCACGCCATCCGCAACATCGAGGAGGCGATCAGGCCCGCGCTGCTGGGGTGCGACATCACCGATCAATTGGGAATCGACACCGCGATGCTCGAGCTCGACGGCACGCCTAACAAGTCGAAGCTCGGCGCCAATGCGCTGCTCGCCGTCTCGATGGCGTCGGCGCGCGCCGCGGCGCTCTCCCTCGGCATGCCGCTCCATCGCTACCTCGGCGGCCCGCTGTCGCGGGTGATGCCCGTCCCGATGATGAACATCCTCAACGGGGGAGCGCACGCGACGAACACGGTGGATTTCCAGGAATTCATGATCGTTCCGGTCGGCGCCGAGACATTCAGTGATGCATTGCGCATGGGCGCCGAGGTGTTCCATTCGTTGAAGAAAGTCCTCAATAAGCGGAAGCTCAGCACCGGCGTCGGCGACGAGGGTGGCTTTGCGCCCGACCTGCGCGATGATGAGGAAGCACTCCATGTCATCATCGAGGCCATTCAGGCCGCGGGCTACGCGCCGGGCAAGCAGATCGCGCTCGCGCTCGACGTCGCCGCGAGCGAGCTGTATCAGGATGGCGCTTACGTCTTCAAGAAGAGCGGAGGCGGGAAGAAGGACGCCGAAGGAATGGTCGAGCTGTACAAGGGCTGGCTCGACGAGTACCCCATTGTGTCGATCGAGGACGGCCTCGCCGAGGATGATTGGGACGGTTGGGCGAAACTGACGACCGCCATCGGCGAGCGCTGCCAGCTCGTCGGCGACGACATCTTCGTCACGAACACCGAGCGCCTTGCGCGCGGCATCGAGAACGGAGTCGCGAACGCGATTCTCATCAAGGTCAATCAGATCGGCACGTTGAGCGAGACACTCGAGGCGATCGAGATGGCGCGCGCGGCGGGCTATCTGTCGGTCATCTCGCACCGCTCTGGCGAGACGGAAGACACCTTCATCGCCGACCTTGCGGTCGGCACCGGCGTCGGCCAGATCAAAACCGGTTCCGCGAGCCGCACCGACCGCGTCGCGAAGTACAACCAGCTATTGCGCATCGAGGAGCAACTCGGCAGCGCGGCCGAGTTCCCCGGCGGAGCGTTGTATGGGCTGTAGGTGAGGCGACGGTGCTGCAGCTGCTGACGGAGCTCGTCGAGCACAAGATTTACGCGAACACGTCGCTGTTTGGCGTCATTCGCGAGCATCCGGTTGCCGCGCAGGATGTCGAGCTTCGTACGCTGCTGCATCATATCATCGTCTCGAATCGCTTCTGGTTGTTCCTGTTGCTCGATCGGCCTTTCGTGCGATCGCAGGAGACCGCCCGTCCGGATTCGCTGAACGTCGTGGACGCGTTATACGCGGAGACGCATGCGCTCGAGCGCGAGTGGCTCGCGCGCGTCGACGAGAACGAGCTCGCGAGCATGGTGACGTGGCCGCGGCGTCCGGAGGTGCGTTTCACGGTTGCTCAAGTGATGTCACAGGTGTGCCTGCATAGCCAGGGACATCGCGCGCAATGCGCGACCCGTCTCCGGTCACTCGGCGGTGCTCCGCCGACGCTCGACTTCATTCACTGGCTCGCCGAGAGGGCAGGGGGCCGAGTGCCGGCGGAAGCGGAGTGACGCGGCCGTCGGGCGTCGTGAGGCTCGTTCGGGCCGCGACAATCGTTGTCGTGCTCGTGTTCGCGGTACAGGGTGGCGAATACAGCACGCTCGACCTCGTTCATTTACGCCGCGAGCGAGAGCAGATGCTCACGTCGATCGATTCGTTGACGCGCGTCGTCGACTCGTTGCGCAAGTATTACGACCGATTGCAGCACGATCCCAAGCTTCAGGAGCGCATCGCGCGCGAGGATTTCGGTATGGTGCGCGGCACGAAGGAGCTGCTGTATCGTTTCGCCGAGCCGAGCGATACGAGCGGAAGCGCGAGGAAAGCCAAACGGCAATGAGCTTTTTGCGGTGCTTAGTAGTGACTTGACTTCGATTTAGTGCCGGGTAACTTCAGTGCACTGACGCGGGGTGGAGCAGCCTGGTAGCTCGTCGGGCTCATAACCCGAAGGTCGCGGGTTCAAATCCCGCCCCCGCTATTCGCGACGGCCGGTCCCACGGGGCCGGTCCGTTGTGTTTCAGGGACAGGAAAAATGGGGCAGGGTAGCTCAGGTGGTTAGAGCACGGCACTCATAATGCCGGGGTCGTGGGTTCGAGTCCCACCCCTGCTATTGATTAAATCGTTTTGGTCCAGCGCGTTAGCGCCTTTTGTCGCCAACGCCCTTTCTGGACGTTGCCCCGCTGTACCAAGCGGTGTACCAAAATGATCAGTCACTTGGTG
>DATBBP010000034.1:0-1772 GCA_036270935.1 Gemmatimonadaceae bacterium | reverse complement strand
GTCGTAGTTACCGTGGATCAGCTGCGCGCGGCCGTCGCCGAGAACGATCAGCAGATCGACCACGCGGTTGAGGAAATAGCGATCATGGCTGACAACGAGTGCGGTGCCTTCGAATTGTTTGAGAGCCTCTTCGAGGGCATCGCAGGCCCAGATATCGAGATGGTTGGTCGGTTCGTCGAGAACCAAGACGTTGACTTCAAGAGCAACGAGCCGGGCGAGCGCGGCACGGCTCCGTTCGCCTCCGCTTAGGGCGCCAACCTTTTGATATACCTGATCGCCGGTTAGGCCGAACCGGCCCAACAAATCGCGCATGCGCTGTTCGTTGACGTCCGGGTCGGGCTCCGGCCAGACGGCACGGATCACCGGCATCTCATCGGGCAACGACTTCAAGTGCTGGTCGTAGTAGCCAAAATCAACAAGGTGTCCGCGCTGGACCGTGCCGGAGGTCGGTTCCTCGTCACCCATGAGAATGCGCAGAAGCGTCGTTTTGCCGCTGCCGTTGGCGCCCATGATTCCGAGGCGCTGGCCGCGCTGGAGCGTGAAGCTCAGGTCGCTGAAGAGCGGGCGGTCGTAGGCCTTGGCGAGTTCGTCCGCTTGCAGCACCACGTCGCCGGAGCGACGCACCTTGCCGAAGTGCATGTGCGGCGTTTCGATCATCGTGGGTCGCTCCACGCGCTCCAGGCGGTCGAGGGCTTTCTGGCGCGAGGCGGCTTGTTTGTGCAATTGGCCGTAGTGCACGCGGCGAATGTAGTCTTCCTGTTTGGCGATATATTCCCGCTGCGCTTCCCACGTCTTGAGTTCCTGTTCGTGGCGTTCCTGCCGCTGCCGCCAGTAGGCCTGATAGTTGCCGGTGTAGGCGGTGACGCGGTGGTTGTGTAGTTCGAACACTTTGGTCACGACGCGATTGAGGAAGTACCGGTCGTGGCTGACAAGGAGCATGGCCTCGTGCTGGTTGGAAAGGTAGGTCTCGAGCCAGCGCGTGGCGTCGATGTCGAGATGGTTGCTCGGTTCGTCGAGCAGCATCACGTCGGGCGCGGAGAGCAGCAGTTTGGCGAGCATCAACCGGCGTTGCTGGCCGCCGCTGAAAGTCTCGACCGAGCGATGATAGTCCTCTCGATGGAAGCCGAGGCCGTCGAGAATCTCCTCGACGCGGTGATCGACGTTGTACGCATCGTGAAAGCGAAGTAGTTCATTGAGACGATCATATCGAGCAGCCAAGGTAGCGTGTTCGGTTGGATCGGTGGAGTGGGCCAGCTTCTCGGCGGTGTGAATCAAATCGTCGTGGGCGGCGACCAGCTCGTCGAGGCCACTCTTCGCCTCGGCGAAGAGCGTGCGGCCTGCGTCAAAGTCCGGATCCTGACGCAAGATCGACGATCGCGCGCCGGCATGAAGGCGAACCTGACCGGTGTCGGGTTGATCGAGTCCGGCGAGAATCCGCAAGAGCGTCGTCTTGCCCGCGCCGTTGGGACCGACCAGGCCGACGCGCTCGCCGGATTGCAACTCGAAGCCGACCTCGCGGAAGAGTGGGTCGGCGTCGAACGCGCGGGATAGCTCGGAGCAGCTGAGTAGAAGCATGAGTGGCTTAACTACGACCGTTTATTGACCGTCAGTATGTCAAGAGCCGCGTGGGTGGCCGGGGCTTCCGAAGACTCCAGCCCCGGCCACCCATCTTACGCAGATCAGGCCTTTGTCAATCTGACCATCAGTAGCCGCGACGCGGAGTCCTCGGAGCGGAGCGCGGGCCGCCGTGACTAGTCACGCCCGCGCGCCGC
>DATBBP010000033.1:0-6349 GCA_036270935.1 Gemmatimonadaceae bacterium | reverse complement strand
GAGCCTCGGCACCCCCGAGGAGGACTGAAAAGAGGTCGAGCGTCATTGCGCCCAACAGAACAGGCTCGCGAAAGACGAAGTGAATTCCCGTCCGAAGGCTCTCGGCCACAGAGCTCTCGATGGTCCGTGCGCCGCGCGGCACATAAGCAATTGCCGCAAACGCCAACAGCGCCACGATCATCAGCGTTGCGTCGACAGCATAGGCGAACGACGGCGACGTGAAGCCATACAGCAGTCCTCCGAGCGCGGGCCCCGCGACCGCGGCCGTCTGCCAAGTCGAGCTTCGCCATGCTACCGCATTCGGATATAACGGGCGCGGAACGATCTCGGCGCCCAACGCCTGTCTTGCCGGCTGGAGAAAGCTGCGCGCGATGCCGCTCAGAAAGATCACGGCGTAAAACGGCCACACGACGCGGTGGCCGTCGGCATTACCGCGCCAACTTGCTCCCAGGCTCAGCGCGAGTAGCGACACGGAGCAGACGACCAGTAGCCCGAGGGATCCGAGCGAGACGGTGCGGCGGTCCTGCCGATCCGCAACGTGGCCGGCGAAGAGTGCGATGCTGATGTAGGGCAACGCCTCCGCCAGGCCCATGAGGCCTAACGAGAGCGGATCGCGCGTGATGTCGTAGATCTGCCACGAGACAACGACGCCCTGGATCTGTGCTGCCAGGGTCATCGTAAACGTGCTCAGTATGTACCTGCGATAGCTCGGGATGCGGAGCGAAGCGTACGGATCGTGCGGCTGGAGTAGGGAATCGTCCACGACAGTGGGTTAGCGTCGAAGCGACCGGCAGAACGTCGAAGAGGGCCCAGCGAAGTGTAAACGGGCCCGGGGCGTGCCGGCGGCCTGCCCTGTCGTGACGCGATGTCGACTAAAGGCCGACGTGCTATCGCTTGGACAGCGCCGCGAGCAGCTGTTCGGCGTGTGCGATGTGCGCAGCGATGATCGGACGCGCCGACGTCAGCGCCTCTTGAAGCTCGCTGTTACGAGCACGAGGAAGTAACACGTCGTCGATCATCGAGAGGATCGCGCGATGGCGATCGAGCTCCATCGCGACGTACGCGTTGTCGAACGCGCGGCCGCTGAGCGCCCGCAGCGAGTCGCGCTGCAGCGTGGAGAGGTCGCGAAGATCACGACCCGCATCGTCGTCCGAAGGCACGATATCCTGCTCCGTCGAAAGCGCGCGCATCGAGGTGATCACCTGAGCGTGGTCGGTGAGCATGCGCCGAGCGAACGCTTTGACCTCCTCACTCGTCGAGGTCATGACGGCGACGCGCGCGAAGCTGACGTCGACATCGTTCGCCATGAGGAATCGACCGATTGTGCGCCCGTCGCTGGTGAAGAAACTCGTGCGGCCCATCGGATCCGTGGCGGTCGCGCGCGACCAGAGGTGGACCTTGGGCGCTGGTGAGGGCGCTGTATCGCCCTGCTGCTTCACGACGGGCTGTGTGTCAGAGACGACCTTCGCTGGCGCCTTGTCATTGGCGTGCTGAGCGAGCCAGGAGCGCGAATGGAAGTGGCAAGCGCCGAGAAGACAGGCGACGATCGCGGCCGAGAGGTAGCGGGTCATGGCGCAGAGCGTTGAGCGTGGGGGTTCGCGGACTCTACGGTAGGACGAGAGAGCAGGGTCCCAGTCACCGTGCGTCGGGGTATCTTTCGGTGTTCGTTCGCGGCGTGTGTATCTAGCCTGGATTGGGAGCAGTAGACATGTCGAATGTGAAGATCGATTTCCACGCCGCCGGTGGCGTCGACTTGGGGCGACTGGAGCGCAGCCTCGAGCTCCGCGGTGAGCGAGTTGCGGAAGGGCGATACCGCGTGACCGGCGGGGCCCACGAGCACTGGGTGGATCTCATCACCGCCTCTCACCCTCGCTGCGATTGCGGCGACCACTTGTGGCGCGAGAGGATCTGCAAGCACATCCTCGCGGCTCTCCTTCGGGAAGGAAACGAGCACGTTGTCTCAGCGCTGCCGCTGCTGCTCGATCGCGTTCGCGCTGCCTGACGAGTGGTAGAGAGCAGAGGGCAGAGAGTGGCCAAGCGCGGCAAGCGTCGGTTTGACATCGACGAGGCAATGGACCGAATTCGTCGCTCGATAACGGAGAGCGGCGTCGAGATCGCGGCAATGCCCGTGCGGTCGATCGATGCGATGATCCGCCAATCGGCGTTTCACGAGAGCAAAGCCAAGCAGATCCGCGACATCGCCCGGCGCGCGGCAGACGACTATGGCGGCACGCTACCGTGCGACTTCGAGCTGCTGACGTCGTTCAGTGGCGTCGGTCCGAAATGCGCGAACCTCGCCCTCGGCATCGCCTGCGGCGAATCACGCATTGGCGTGGACGTCCACGTGTGGCGGATCACGAATCGCTGGGGCTACATCTCGGCGCCGACGCCGGAGCAGGCCATGCGCGCGCTCGAGCGCAAGCTGCCGAAAAAGTATTGGGTCGAGATCAACCGTCTGCTGGTGCCCTTCGGCAAGCATGTATGCACGGGACGCTTGCCAAAGTGCTCGGCGTGTCCGGTGCTTGACATGTGCAAGCAGGTGGGCGTGACGGAAAGGAGATGAAGGCTAGGGAAGGGATTTCAGCGTGATTGCCCAGCGGTCATCGACTGATCGTGACAGCCTCGATGGCTCGATCCACGCTCACGTGCTCATGATCACGAATCTCGAGGCGACGGCCATCGCTCTCGAGGGCGTGTTCGCGGTCTCGAGGCGCGGGTTACCCTCCATCGGGGAGCGGACAGATGACATCGAGTAGTGAGTCGAGGCGAGCGAGTTGTGGGTACAGACCAGCAAGTCGTGGATAGATGACATCAAGACGTGGCTAGATGACATCGAGTGCTGGCTTGATGACATCCAGTCGTGGACAGCTTACGCGAGCGCGCGGCGAGATCACCGACGGTGCCGGCGAGCTGACGTGAGTGCGCGGCGAGATGATCGATCGCGCCGGCGAGTTGACCTGAGCGCGCGGCGAGATCACCGACGGTCCCGGCGAGCTGACGTAAGCGCGCGGCGAGATCGCGCAAGTGCCCGGCCAGATGATCTGAGGTTGCGACAAGGGCATCGTCGCGCGGCGAGACGTGTAAGCGAGCGGCGAGGCGACCTAAGTGACGCGCCAGATGCCGCGAGGCGCCGCCAGATCATCGAAGGTGCGAGGGGCGAGCGCACTGAGGGGCCAGATGACGACAGCGCGGCGCCAGATCACGTGAGGCCGTGGCAAGGCGACGTAGCTGTCTGGCGAGTTGACGTGATCACGCGACAAGATCATGGCAGTCGCCGAGGAGGTCATAAAGGTCATCGATCTCTTGAAGCTCCGTAAAGCGCTCGAGCAGCGCTCACTCGGCCACCGGCGCTGGGTGCTCCTCTTCCAGCATCTCGGGCGCATTGCGGCGCGCGTAGAGCTGGATCAGCTCGAGCGTAGCCATGCAGAAGCCTGCCCACGCGAGGCCGATGATGATTCCCGCAGCGACGTCCGACGGGTAATGGACGCCGAGATACAACCGGCTGATGCAGATGATCGCGACGACGAGGGCAGCGACGACCGCGACGGCAATGCGCGCGCGGTGCGTGCGCTGCAGCCTTCCCGCGAGGTAGGCGACCGTGCTGTAAACCACGGTCGCGCTCATGGCGTGACCCGACGGAAAAGAGTAGAACGTCGCCGTCGTTGCCCAGGGGATGATGTCTGGACGTGGCCGGCTGAAGCCCAGCTTCAACAAGTTGTTGAGAATCACGCCGCCAGCGGTAGATACGAGTAGAAGGATCGCGGAGTGTTTGTGCTTGTTCAGCCAGAGGAAAAGGGCGGCGACTCCGACAACCATTGCGACCACTGAGCTCGTCCCGAGCGAGGTGATGTCGAGCATGAAGGCGTCGAGCGGCTTGGTGCGATGCGCCCCGAGCCACTGGAGTACCGCATCGTCGAAGGCCTGCGTCCCACCGGAGTTGACGTGGCCGGCGAACTCGGCGAACGCCCACGTGCCGGCGACGGCAATCGCGGCACCGACGAGGACGAAGATGCCGAAGGTCGCGTAGACATTCTGCGCATAGCGAGCGATGAAGCGCACTTCGATGAACGCGACGTCCCAGAGCCGTTGGAAATGACCACGAGTGTCCGGGCCGGCCTCGATCGGATGTCGGCGTTCTTTCGGCGCAGAGCTCATGTCGGTCGAGGATTCAAGAGGCGGGCCGGGAAGCGGCGTCAGGTGCCGGTTGAAACGAGCAAAGCGATTAGAAGTCGAACAGGGAAGTGCGGACTTGTTGAAGTTCAAGGGCGAAAATAGCTTCTGAGATTCTTGGGCGCGGTAGCCAAGTGGTAAGGCAGCGGTCTGCAAAACCGCTATTCGCCGGTTCGATTCCGGCCCGCGCCTCCTTGAGCAGCAACGACTTTAGAGGGGCCCTGCTGAGGGGCCCCTCTGTCGTTTGAACCATCCTTGTGCCATTGGATTGCGCTTTCTTCGGTGGCGTCGCCTGTTAGTGGGCTGCTCATTGAAGCCCACAAGCGTAGATCAGAGGTACGGAGCCTTATGACTGACCTTTTCCTGCGGGACAGTAGCGAATCATCTCGGCGGTGGATCCGCGCTGCTCTCGGGGCGCTCGCGATCATCACGGCGCTAGTCGTTCTCACTCTCTTTCGCGCGGGCCGGCTGAGCGGAAGTGGCCAAGTTTGGGTCGTGCTTGCGCTTGGCGTCTTCTTCTCCCTTCATGTGGCGTCGGACATTCGGCGCGGGAGAACCGCAACTGAGCGTTATAGCCACGATCCGGTCGATGACGCTGTTCGGTCCGCCCCCCATCCGAGCTTCTTTTGGGCTGTGATCGCGCTGAAGGGAGCTGTGGCCGCCGTGCTAATCATCGCGGCGCTCGGCGACTTGCTTGGCCTGTGGAATCTCAGGACTTGAGATGGAAGCGAACGGACTCCCCTCGCGCACGTCGATCCTGACCGCTGCCGCGCGCGCGTTCGGGTCGCGTGAGCCCGATGTCAGCGTGCGCAATCCAGACTGGGTCGCGGACCGGCTGATCGGTCCCGCGGAGCTGGCGCTGATCGCCGAACATCCTATTGGCACGGCACTCGATCGCGATTTTCAGGAAGCCATTTACGATCCCGAGGTTTTCGGCTTCACCTGGCTGATGCTGGTGCGAACGCGCTACATCGACGAGATGATGGCGCGCGCAGTCCGCCGTGGAACGACGCAGTTGGTGATCCTTGGCGCCGGATTCGACACACGGGCCCATCGCTTCACCGAGCTGTTGAAGGATGCCGCAGTGATCGAGATCGATTACGGCGCTACCCAGGAATACAAGAAGCGACGCGTCAAAGCGGCCTTAGGTGGCGCGCCCGCCAACGTCGTCTATGCCCCGATCGATTTCACGCGGGATGGCCTTGGCGATGTGCTGTGCCGGGCCGGGTTCGAACGGCGTCGCAAGACCTACTTCATCTGCGAGGGCGTCAGCATGTATGTCCCCGAAGAGGGGATGAAGGAAACCCTGCGCGCGATCGCTGCGGAATCCGCCGCGGGCAGCACGGTATTGCTCGAGTACATGAATCGCGGCGGCCTCGAATTGCTCACGAAGTATCCCACCGGGATGATCAAGAACGCGTTCGATTGGGGAGAGCCGTTCGTGTTCGGCGTGCCTGATGGGAAGGACGCGCAGTTTTTTCCGCGGAGTGGGTCTCGATCTCGGCGAGACGCTGAAGATCGGCAGCCCCGAATCCGTGAGCCGATATGCGATGCGCGACGACGGGAGCTATTACGGCGCGCATCTGGAGAAGGTGTTTGAGCAGCGGCGTGAAGACGCCATGAAGGCGATGGACGACGCCGGCCGCCGGCAAGCCGAGCAGGTTGCGGCGACGTCAGGTTATTGGCTTGCCGAGCTGAATGTTTAATAATTGCTGTTCGTTAAGCAGTTCGGAGATGACTCGTTAAGCGTCGAAGGCCCTCATCCCCGAAAACTCACGGGTTTGTCGCGTCATCTTCCCGCCGCGAATTGCGCGATGACGAGCGTCCCAGTTCGTGTCAGGTGCAGCCGCCCGTCCTTGAACTGCCACTGCGCATAGTCAAAGCCCTTTCCACGTTTTAGCGCGCGCGGCGCGCCATAGCGTTTGGTCAACGCCGCGAGAACGGGATCGAACGCCGCCGTAGAATCCGCCACCATATGAATCAGGGCGAGCCGGTTGTTCCTGTAGAGGTACCCGGCGTCGACCTTCATGCTGCCTATTGCTTCGCCCTCCCTCGTGCACATTCGCGATACATCGTCCAGCTCCTTGCACTCGGTCCATGGCTCTCCGGCAGTACTTGTCTCGCCGGCACGATGCCCGTTAAACGCGAACCGAGGAAGTGACTCCTGCGCGCGAACCGG
>DATBBP010000032.1:0-7360 GCA_036270935.1 Gemmatimonadaceae bacterium | reverse complement strand
CGCGCGACCGGTCGCGGATATCCTGGCCGCGGGCGACCAGGCATGGAGCGCCGGAAGATTCGACGACGCCGTCGAGCGATACCAGGCCGTGCTCGAGCAAGACTCGACCTCGCTGCGCGCGCTCTTTCGCGTCGCGACGGTGCTCGGCTGGCGCCACGAGCTCGAACGCTCGGCGGCGCTCTTTCGAGTCTACTTACGTCTCGCGCCGCGTGACGACGACGCGCGTATCGGACTCGCCCGCACACTTGCCTGGCGAGGAGAGTACGATCAGGCAATCGCTCTCTGCGATAGCGTCATCGCACGTGATCCGCGCCGCCGAGATGCGATGCAACTTGGCGCGCAGGCCCTCGCGTGGAGTGGAAATGTGCACGGCGCGATTTCGCGATACGAACGATGGCTCTCCACGCACCCGGACGACGCGGAATCATGGGTGGGCCTCGCAAACACCTGGCGATGGGCGGGACAGCGGGAACAGACTCGTCAGGCACTCCAACATGCTGTCGCCGCCGATCCGCACAATGTCGACGCGCGCACCCAGCTCGAGTTTGCGAATGTCGCTCTGTCTCCTTCCCTCGAGCCGATCGTGTCGACATCGGACGACAGCGACGACAATCGCGCCACGACGTATCTCGTCCGCGGAAGCCTCGCGTCGCTCTTGAACGCGCGTGTCCTCGGCGACGCGAGCTATCGTGTTGCCGACTTCGGAGCGGAACATGGCACGTCGGCGACGCTGCGCGGCGCGTCGAGCTGGGCCCCAGGCGATGAGCGTTGGATGCTCCGGGCCGAAGCTGGTGCGGCACGAGTGGACGCAACGGATGCTTTCGGCTCGACGCACGAGACGCGCGTGCTTCCGTTGCTGGGCGTGAGGTTCGCCGATCACCCAACGCGTGCCATCACCGTCGGCGCCAGCGCCACGCGCGCGCCATTCGACGAGACGGCGTCACTGATGCGCGCCGGGATCGCGACCACGAGCGTCGGCGCCGATGCCGGCATCACGTTAGGCGAGCAGATCGGCCTGACGGGAGACGGAAGCTGGACGCGGCTCAGCGGCGGCAGCGGTCCAAACAGCCGGCTCTCGGGGTCGGGGTCATTGCGTTGGTCGCCGGCGGCACTCTGGTCCTTCGCTGCAAGCGTGCGCAGTTTCGCTTATGATCATGCCGCGCTCGACGGCTACTTCACGCCGAAAGGCTACGTGCTCGCCGAGATGAGCGGACGCTTGCACCTCGGGCGCGAGCTCGGGTGGGCGCTGGATTCGGAGCTTGGCCTCGGGAATCAGACGATCGTTGGGTTTGACAACTCGCGCGCGGGGCGATTCGCGCAGAGGGCGAGCGCAGCAGTCGCCTATCGCCCGGCGCCAGGATTCGAATGGTCGTTGAGTGGCGGTTTCGCAAACGTCGCTTCACCAACCACGATCAGCTCGGCCGACTATCGTGCGTACACGGTATCGATCAACGGACGGTTCCGCCTGTAACGTGCTGCGTTAGGCTACGCTCACGCCGAGCGCCGGCGTGGGCTGTCTTGCGAACCGCCGATTGCGACGCGGAGAGCCCGGAGCAGCTCTCGTTCGGCAAAGGGCTTGATGAGCCACTCCACGACCCGCTCGCTTCGTGCGCGGTGATCGAAGTTTGGCTCGACGCCTGATAGCACGACAACGGGAAGCTGCTCGAGGCCTGGCGTTGCGTCGATTTCGTCGAGTAGATCGAAGCCGCTGCCATCTGGAAGCTTCATATCGAGCAGAATCACCGACGGCCTCTGAGTCGCGAGTGCCGTGCGAGCCTCGGCAAGCGTGCTCGCGCGCGTGACCGTATGGCCGTCACGACGAATCATGATTCCGAGTACGCGCGCGACTGCGTCGTCATCCTCCACGACGAGCACACCTGGCACGTTGTCGTCGGCAGAACGAAGGAGGTCTTGCACACCGGGCGCGGGAACGAGCGGCAACTCGAACCAGAATTCGCTTCCCTGCCCGACCGTCGACTCGACGCCGATACGGCCGCCCTGCTGCTCGACGAGCGAGCGTGAGATTGCGAGCCCGAGGCCCGTTCCGCCGCGGCGTCGCGTGTTGGCCGCCTCGAGCTGTTCGAACGGCGTGAAGAGTTTCTCGATCTGATCGGGCGCGATTCCTTGCCCGTGATCGCGTACCCCAAAGCGCAGAAATCCGGACGAGCCGGCGACGAGCGAAACGGTGACCGCGCCGCCCTCAGGCGAGAACTTGAGCGCATTGGACACGAGATTGGTAAGCACTTGCACAACTCGGTCACGATCGGCAGCGATTCGATCGCCGCACTCGAGACGCGTCGTCATCGACACCTTGTACAGGCCGGCCATGCCGCGCAGCTCGGCGACCGTGGACTCGATGATGTCCGCGGCGTCCAACGCCGCAATTTGCAGCTGAATCTTGCCCGCCTCGATCTTCTCGAGATCGAGAATGTCGTTGATGAGCCGAATCAGGCGATCGGCGTTCTGGCGCGCGATGCGGGCGAGCTCGCGAGCTTTTGGTGGCAGCTCGCCGACCGCTCCAGCCTCCATGAGCCCGAGCGAACCGCGAATCGAGGTGAGCGGCGTGCGGAGCTCGTGCGACACGATCGAGACGAACTCACTCTTGAGGCGATCGATCTCCTTGCGCTCGCTGATATTGCGCACAAGACAGCCGAGTGCCGGCCGATCCTGGAAGGTGACGCGACGAATCGTGAGCTCGATGTCGAAAGTCGAGCCGTCTCGGCGCCGGCCGCGCGCGTCGTACGGCTTTTCGGTCGCGAGCGTGATCTGGCGCGCAACGGCATCGCGCGACTCCGGTGCGATGAAGTCCAGGAGAGGACGACCGGGCACGTCGGCCGCGTCATGGCCGAACAATCTGCTGAAGGCGTCATTAGCCTCAGCGATCCGGTCGTCTTGGATAATCGTGATCCCCTCGCTGCCAGCGCTCGAAAGTCTTCGAAAGAGCTCGTGCCGCTCACGCCGCGTTTGCTCGGCCGATGGCTGGTCTGTCATCCGTGCCTCATTTTCCGAGCGCCGCGCGAAGCTCGGCCGCGAGGGTCAGTGGATCGAACGGCTTCATGAGACAGGCGACGGCGCCGATGGTAAGCGCTTGCTCAACTTCAGCGCGCTGCGTTTTCGCGGTGAGAAATACGACCGGCACATCCGCGGTCGACGGATCGGCCTTGAGGCGTCGGCAGGTTTCGTAGCCGTCCAGCCCGGGCATCATGCCATCGAGGACGATTGCGTCGAAGCGGCTCGAGCGCGCACGCGCGAGTGCGGCTTCGCCCGAGTCGACCAGCTCGACCTCGAGCTCCGGATCGAGACTCAGCGCGAGTTGCAGAATCGTTCGAATATCCTCTTCGTCATCAGCGCAAAGCAGGCGCATGACTTCGGTGACGCAGGAGTGGCCCCACCAGTCTTGTCGGCAGGGGAGAGACGCTGGGATTCGCGAGGCGACGGAGCTTCGCGAGCAGTGCGGGCAGGGGCGCAGGCCTCATGCGACGAGTACCCATCAAAGGCGGCAACGCCCCTTGGACAGCCGTTCTCCGTCGAGCTCCGATACGACTGAAACGCTCCGCATTTTGCGCGAGCGTTATCGCGCCACGATCGCCAACACGGTCGCGGCGTTGCGTCGGCTTTCCGGGCAGCTCGCGGTGATCGCCGGCGCGCCCGAGGTCGTCGAAGCGTTACGCCGGGAGCTGCATCGTGTGCATGGCGCGGCTGGATCGTTCGGCTTTCCGGAGGCGAGTCGTCTCGCGGGTCAGCTCGAGGAAACCGCCATTCGCTGGGTCTCCGACCCTTCGCTCGACGTCGATCGCCGCGCGGCCATGACCGCCGATTTTGCCAACGCGCTCGAAGCGTGTGTCCTTGGCCCGAACTACACGTCGTTACTCGACGCGCCGCCAGAGGAGGCGTCGCCAGCGAAGCGTGACGAGGCGCGGTCGGAGCGCACCGAATCGTGCCCCGATCTGATCATCATCGAGGACGACGCGACGTTCGTCGAGATGCTGCGCTACGCGCTGGAATCATCGGGTTTCACGTTTTTGCACTACGCCACAGGACCCGACGCGCTAAACGGACTGCTCTCGCTCTCGGTTGGGCCACGCGTCCCGATCATTCTGCTCGACGTCGATCTCCCCGGTCTGGATGGCTTCACGCTCCATGAGCGACTCCGCGTCGAACGCCCAGGTGTGTTCGCGACGGTCTTTCTCACCGCTCGCGGCGGCGAGGCGGAGCAGCTTCGCGCCTACCGAGCCGGCGCGATCGATTACGTGCCCAAACCGGTGAATTTGCGGATTCTCATGGCGAAGATTCCCTCGTGGCTGGAGCGGTGTCGGCGGGCGGGTACATGAGAAGTTCCGTAATGCTCGTCGTTGCGCTGGTGCAAGGGTTCTTCTTTGCGCTGCTCCTTCTTTTGATCTTCGTGAATCGAGCGCGGCAGAGCATTCGCGCGCAGAGCGCGTCGGCCGCCGCCAACAGAGTCGCGGAGCCTCTTCAGAAGTGGCTACTCGGCATCGGCACGGCGACGGACGTCGCGAGCGTGCTACGTCGGCTTCCAGAGCGCGACGCGCTCGACCAGCTCACCATTCACGTCGCTCCCAAGGCCGCGCCGGAGCATGTGGCGCAGCTTGCGCGCTCGCTGCGGGAAGACCGCTGGGTGCGTCGCATCCTCGCGCAGGCGGATTCGAGGTGGTGGTGGCGCCGCCTCGACGCGGCGCGACTACTCGCGGTCGTCGGCAGCGTGCGCGATCGTACGCTCCTTCGCCAGCTGCTCGGCGACGGACATGCCGCGGTGCAGGCGGCCGCAAGCACGTGCCTAACGCGAGTGGGTGATCAGGCACTCATCGAACACGTGGTCGACACCCTGCACACGCGCCCCCCGATTGTCCGCGTATTCCAACTTCGAGTGCTGCGTGAGAACTGGAAGCACACCGTGCCGGCGCTTCTCGAACGGCTCCTCCCGACCGCTCCGATGGCCAAGCTCCAGGTTTGGATCGCGCTCGCCGAGGGTCTCGGTGACGCACGCTGTCTCGCGCCGCTCATCGGCCTCAGCAATCACCCGGTGGTGGAGCTGCGGATTTCGGCCGCGCGCGCAATTCGGCGGTACATGCATCCGGACGCGGAGGCGGTGTTGCGTGAGATGCTGCGCGACAGCGACTGGCGTGTACGCGCGCAGGCAGCGCGCGGGCTCGGCACGGTTGGCGCAAGGCAGGCGATTGCCGAGTTGAGCGTCGCACTCGGCGATCGCTCCTGGTGGGTGCGATTCCGCTCGGCGCTCGCTCTCGCTCAGCTGGGCGAAACAGGTCGGCGAGCCCTGCGCATCGCACGCGAGCGGCCAGATCGCTTCGCCGCGGACATGGCGGCAATGGTGAGTGGTCTGTCCGATGGCGCCGTCATGGAGCTCGCCGAAGCATGATTGCGACGTTGGTGCAGTGGGTGGATCGGTTCGCGCTCGCCTACATGTTGGCGTTGAACTCGTTTTACGCCCTCCTGCTGCTGCTCTCGATTCCCGAGCTTTGGTCGCACTGGCATCTGGCCGAGGACGAGCACTTGATGCTCGTGTTGGGAACGGAGGCCCTGCCACCGTTGAGTATTCTAGTACCGGCATACAACGAGGAGCTCACCATCGTCGAGAGCACAACCTCGTTCCTGACGTTGCAGTATCCTCATCACGAGGTCGTGCTCGTGAACGACGGCTCGACCGATGCGACAATGTCGCTATTGATCGAGGCGTACGATCTGTACCAGATTCCGCCCGCGTTCGTGGTCAGCGTGGCGACGGAGCCGCTGCGCGCATACTATCGCTCGCGCCGGTACTCGAAGTTGCTGGTGATCGACAAGGAAAACGGCGGCGGCAAAGCAGATGCTTTGAACGCCGGGCTCAACGCGGCACGTTTTCCCTACGTTCTCGCAGTCGACGCGGATACGCTGATCGAGCCCGACGCGTTGTTGCGGCTGGCGCGTCCTTTCCTGTTAGGCAAGCCGGTTGCGGCAGTCGGCGGAACGATCCGTGTCGCCAATGCGTGCACGATCGCGCACGGACGAGTCGTCGAGGCGCGCGTCGACCAGCGCTTCTTGCCGGCGATTCAGGTGCTGGAGTATTTGCGCGCCTTTCTCTTCGGACGGCTCGGATGGAACAGGCTCGGCGGCAACCTGATTATCTCCGGCGCATTCGGACTCTTTAAACGCGCCCACATGCTGGCGATCGGGGGCTACCGCGCTCGTAGCGTGACGGAAGACATCGATCTCGTCGTGCGGCTGCAGCGGTATCTCCGCGAGAATCATATCGCGGACACGATCTCGTTCATTCCAGATCCGGTGGCCTGGACCGAAGTGCCAACGACGATTCGCGTGCTCGGCAACCAGCGAATGCGGTGGCACCAAGGTCTCTTGGAGACCTTGTGGATGCATCGTGATCTGCTCTTCAATTTCCGCTACGGAGCGACTGGGCTGATCGCGTATCCGTTCTTCCTGTTCGGTGAGGCATTGGCACCGGCGATCGAAATGCTTGGCTACCTCGGCGTTCTCGTCGGGCTGGCGTTCGGTGCGGTCGATTTGAATTTCGTATGGCTCTTCATGTCCGTCGTCGTACTGTACGGCATGCTGCTGAGTGTATGGTCGATCCTGCTCGAGGAAGTGAGCTTCCGGCGATACACACGAGCAGTCGACGTGTTGCGGCTGCTGTTCACGACTGTGATCGAGGCGTTCGGCTACCGGCAGTTGACCCTCTTCTTTCGCCTGAAGGGATTCTGGCGGGCATTTCGCCGCGATCGGCGATGGGGTGTGATGTCGCGCGAGGGGTTCGGCCGCACGGGAGAGGATGCGCGCAAGGCCGCCTAGTGATGTGTAACGGAGATGGTGTGAGAGTCTCCACTGGCGTCGATGATAGGTTCGCGCTTGCTGTCGGCAGTGCAATTGCATCACAATGCACTGCATGAAGGACGATCAAATCACTCTTCGCTTGCCGCGCGCACTCGCGCGCGCGCTCGCCGATCTCGCGCGTAAGCGCGCCGTCGCCAAGTCTCTGCTCGTACGCGAAGCGCTCGAGGCATACCTGGCTGCGCCGACCGTGGTACGCGGCGCAGCGTGGCAGCGTGTCGAGGGGATGGTGGGGTCGCTCGCGCTCGACCCGGCGACCATCGAGCGCGACGCCCTCGCGCGGCAGCTACGCACACATAACTGGCGGGATTAGCCTTCAGTCATCGTGAGGCCTGCGCGCGATGTCCTGCTCGACACCGGACCACTCGTCGCTGTGCTCAATGCTGGCGAGCAATGGCATGCGCGATGTGTCGAAAACTGGCCCTCGCTGATCGACCGCCGCGTGACGGTCGAAGCCGTCGTCACCGAAGCATGCCACCTCGTTTTGCGGGGTGGCGCTCAC
>DATBBP010000031.1:0-10660 GCA_036270935.1 Gemmatimonadaceae bacterium | reverse complement strand
ATGTACTCGCGCGACCAGACATTCCACGGCATCGAGCGCCAGTTGCCGGTCACCTTCGCGTTGCTGATGAGGAGAATTCCAATAATCGCCGCGCCGATCGCTGCCGCCGGCCCAATGGCGCGCCAGTGCCACGCGCGATGGCGCGTCAACGTCCAGACGACGACGATGCCCGTGGGAATCGCGAAGGCGGCCATCGTTAGGGGCCGCGTGATGCCGCCCCACGCCACGCACGCCGTCAGCAGCGCCAGCCAGCGTGCCTCGCGACGCTCTCGCCACTCGAGAAGGGCCCAGAAGCCGAGCAGCCAGCACAGTGTCGTCGTGTTCTCGGAGAAATACGAGCTATGAAAGCGTAGCTCGGTCCGTCCCACCAACCAGAGAAAGAACGTGAGCAGCGCCACCCACGGATTCGCCACGCGTCGAGCCAGCGCGAACACCAACGCGCCGCTCAGCGCGACGAGAAAGAGTGGAACGAGACCCGGGAGTCCGAGTAAGATTCCGGGCACCAGCAACAGGCTGTGTCCCGGCGGATACTTCGACGCGATCACCGGATCGGTAAAGACATGAAATTGCTCGAAGAACGCTGGGATGGGAGCGGCTGGCTCGGTCCATTTGCCGTGCGCGAAGATCTGCGCCTGCAGCAGGTAGGACACTTCGTCGTGCACTGTGCCGACGTCATTCAAGGATCGCCACACGGTCCAGGTGGCAGCGGCCGAGATCAACGCCGCGGCAATCAGCGGCCCGGGCCCGTTGAGCAATCGGTTGAGCGATTCCCAATCGCTCGCCGTTCGTCGCAGCCGCCAGACCAACAGCACGGCGAGCGCGGCGAGAACCGACTCAGCTATCCAGAGCATGGCCCCGCCGAAGTCCGAGCACGCTCAAAAAGAAGCTGAAGAGAATCGTCTGAAAGCCGAGCGTCGTTAGGGTCACTCCGGGAATCACCCAGCGCATGGTGTGACCGTAGCTCAGGTGTCCGAAATCCACCGCCCACCACTGAGCCACCGATCCGCCGAGGAGCGCGAGCCCGGCAAGCATCGTCGCGGCACCAAGGATCAAACCGCGCTCGAGCGAAGCGATCCGACTCAGACTCGTTAGGCGGCGGTCCGCCGGTAAGAGGCCTTCACTGATCGCGAACACTTTCGTGAGGAGCGCGAAGACGATCGACTGATATCCGCCGATGATGCTGAGGCTGGCGAAGAGGAGGGTGTGGACGTCGAACGTGATCCTCCCAATCGTCAGTCCCGGCATCGCGATACCGTAGCCGATCGCGCCGAGGAGGAAGAGGAGCGCTCCCGGGACGAGGAACAGCCATCGCGGACTGTACAGCATGAAGAAGCGCAACGTCCGCCAGCCATCGCGGAAAGTGCGAAGGTGAGGTGCATGTGCTTTTCGCCCGTCGGGATGCAGCGTGATCGGCACTTCGGCCACACGTGCCCCGAGAAGGCTAGTCTTGATGATCATTTCCGTTGCGAACTCCATCCCCGTGCATCGCTGCGCCAGCCGCTCGTAGTGCGCGCGGGTGAAGCCTCGCATGCCGCAGTACACGTCGCTCACCGGTGCGTTGAACCAGCCGCGTGCGAGCCACGAGAACATCGGATTTCCCCACCACCGGTGCAGAAACGGCATTGCGCCGGGGAGCAGGGTTCCGCCCCCCGACGGCAGTCGGCAACCCTGCGCAAGGTCATAGCCTTCGCGAAGCTTCTCGAGAAAACGCGGGATCTCGCGGAAATCGTAGCTGTCGTCGGCATCGCCCATGAGGATGTATCTGCCCCGAGCGGCGGAGATGCCGCCCATCAGCGCCGCGCCGTAGCCCTTCTCGCGCACCCTGACAACGCGTGCACCGAGCTCGGTAGCGATCGCTGGCGAGCCGTCGGTCGACCCGTTGTCTGCAACAATCACCTCACCCGAGATCCGGTGACTGCGCAGCGTATCCACGGCTTTGCGGACACAGGCCCCGATCGTGTCGGCCTCATTGAGGCACGGCATCACGATCGAGATCTCGACTTCACGCGGCGCGATGAATGGTTCGGCGAGTCGAAGTGCGCTTGTCACCCTGAATCGCTCCTGGGAGGGGGAATAACTCACAGAAGACGATTTAGTCGGGGGACGGGTTGCGGGTTGCGAGATGCGGGTTGCGAGATGCGGGTTGCGGGTCGCGGGATGCGGGTTGCGGGTTGCGAGTTACTCAGCGCCCCGCGACCCGCTCCCCGCCCGCTTTACAGATCTCGGACGACCCTTTGGTCCCTTAGTGAACTCCTTATCGCGTAAGAGGGTTTACGCGGGGCAAGCTGCGCGAGTACCCTTGAACAGCTGCATTGCTGTACTCGCTTGGTGTTACCAGTCAGCGCGTAGGGGTGAGGCACCGGGGATGTGTCTTCATTACAGGCGAGGTCAGATTGAGAGCCTATGAGGCACGTCACTTGCCCGCCTGCACAAGCGCGTCGGGACACGGGCCACAGATACACCGCCCGCGTCCTGGCAATTCTTTTAGCTGCGGCTCGTCCGCGAGGACTCGAAATGTTTTCGCATAGCGCGCGTTGGGTGGCCCGCCGTATACCGCTCCTCGCTTTGCTCTCTCTCGTTACCGCGCCTCTTTCGCGTGCATCGGCGCAGTATTTCGGACGGAACAAGGTCCAGTACGAGCACTTCGACTGGAAAATCCTCCGGTCCGATCACTTCGACAACTTCTTCTATCCGCCCGAGTCGCTGATCGTGCAGGACGCGGGTCGAATGGCCGAGCGCTGGTACACGCGACACTCGGACACCTTCCGTCACGCGTTCGATCGCAAGTCACTGATCTTCTACGCCGACCATCCGGATTTCGAGCAGACGAACGTCATTGGCGAGCAGCTTGGCGAAGAGACGGGCGGTGTCACGGAAGGACTGCGCACGCGCGTCATCATGCCCTTCACTGGCATCTACGCCGACAACGATCACGTGCTCGGTCACGAGCTGGTGCACGTCTTCCAATACAACATTGCTGAAGGCGCGCCGGGCGGCGGACTCCAGCGACTCAACGCACTGCCCGGATGGCTCATCGAAGGTATGGCCGAGTATTTCTCGCTCGGCCGTCAGGATCCGCTCACCGCCATGTGGATGCGTGACGCGGTCATGCGGAACAAGTTCCCGACCATCAAGCAGCTCACGACCGATCCGCGCTTCTTCCCGTATCGTTATGGCCAGGCGCTATGGGCGTACGTCGGTGGCAAATGGGGCGACCGGGCGATCGTGGACGTGTATCGCACGTCGCTGCGAGTCGGTTGGGACGCGGCGCTCGTCCGCGTGCTCGGCGTCAACGACGATTCGCTCTCCAAGGAGTGGGCAGCCGCGAACCGCGCGATGTACCTGCCGCAGATCGCGGGACGACAGAAGCCCGACTCCATCGGCAAGACGATCATCGGCCTCGGGAGGAAGTTGAGCGAACAACAAAATACCTCGCCCTCCGTGAGTCCCGATGGCAACTACCTCGCGTTCGTAACGCAGCGCAATCTCTTCACGACGGACATTTACATCGCCGACGCGCACACGGGGAAGCTGATCAAGAAGCTCGGCGGACCGGAGAGCGACCCGCACTTCGACGCGATCAGTTTCATCAACTCGTCAGGCGATTGGTCGCCGGATGCGAGCAAGTTTGCGTTCATCGTCTTCTCGAACGGCAACAACGAGATCGCGATTATGGACACGCGCAGTACGCGCGTCGAGCGCCGCATCAAGATCCCGGGCGTCGGCGCCATGAGCCATGTCTCGTGGTCGCCCGACGGACGCAGCTTGGCGATCTCTGGGCAGCACGGCGGTATCGGGGATCTCTTCCTGCTCGATATGCAAACGGAGCAAGTCAAGCAGCTCACCAACGACCGCAACGCGGAAATCCAGCCGGCATGGTCGCCAGATGGCAAGATGCTCGCGTTCGCGACCGATCGCGGACCGGAGACGGACTTCAACACGATGAAGTTCTCGCCGCTCCAGATCGCGACGATGGACGTCGCGACCGGCAGGATTACGGTTTACTCACCCTTTCCGCACGCGGCTCACAATATCAACCCACAATGGACGCCGGACGGACGAGAGCTGTATTTCGTCTCCGATCCGGACGGCATTCCGAACATTTATCGCCTGAACCTGGCGACGAATGATGTCCACCGCGTGACGAACGTCGCGACGGGCATCAGCGGCATCACGTCGATCTCGCCGACGCTGACGGTCGCGCAGAAGACTGGTCGGGTGCTCTTCACGGCGTTCGAAGGGCAGGGGTTCACGATTCGCGCGCTCGAGCCGGAGGAAGCGCGCGGCGAGCCGGCGGTGCTGACGGACGGCGCGCAGGTCGCGTTAGGCAGCCAGCTGCCGCCGGGCGACGTGACGCGCAGCCTCGTCATGACCTACTTGGCCGACCCGGTCGATGGCCTGCCATCGGGCAGCGATTTCCGCGTTACACCGTACAAGGCATCGTTCTCGCTCGATGCGCTCGGCCAACCGTCGGTCGGCGTCGTCGCCGGCGGACCGTTCGGCACCGGTGTCGCGGGCGGCGTGTCGGCGTTCTTCGGTGACCAGCTGAGCGATCAAACCATCGCCACGGCCATTCAAGCCAACGGAACGGTCAAGGACATCGGCGGTGCCGTCTACTATACAAACTTGCGAAACCGGTGGAACTATGGCGCGGGTATCGAGCACGTGCCGTACCTCACCGGCGGCATCTTCTACGACACCGCAACGGTCGGGGGCGTCAACTGCTTCTGCGCCATCGACCAGGTGCTCGAACGCATCTACATCGACCAGGCGTCGGTATTCTCGCAGTATCCCTTCGACCAAACGCGGCGCGTCGAATTCAACGTGTCGGCGACGCGACTCGGCTTTCAGGCCGAGCTCGATCGACTGATCACGGATCCATCGCAGACGCAGGTGCTCGGCGAGGAGCGTACGACCCTGCCGACGCCGCCAGCGATCTACTATGCGCAACCGGAGATCGCGTTCGTCGGCGATAACTCGTTCGCGGCATACACGTCACCCGTGGCCGGCCATCGCTACCGACTCTCCTATTCGCCGACGGTAGGCAATATCAGCTTCCAAACCCTGCTCGCCGACTACCGGAAATACTTCTTCATGCGTCCGGCAACGCTGGCGTTCCGCGGGATCAGTTACGGACGCTACGGGAAAGACGCCGAGAGTCCGCGGCTCTCGCCACTGTACCTCGGTGAGGAAACACTCATCAGAGGGTATGGCTTCGGCTCGATTACGCAGGAAGAGTGTCTCGTCGGGCAGAGTCAGCAGAGCTCCTGCCCCGTGTTCGACCGCATGCTCGGCAGCAAGCTCGCCGTGTTCAACGCCGAGCTGCGCATTCCGCTCTTCGGTGGCTCAGAGTTCGGACTGCTGAACTTCCCCTTTCTGCCGACCGAAATTGCACCGTTCTTCGACGGCGGTGTCGCGTACACGGGCGATCAGAAGCCGGATTTCCGGTTCTCGACCAATCCGGCGGACGCGGCTCAGCGCGTCTCGGCGAACTGCCAGAACCAGCCGGTGTCGACCCAGACGAACTTCGGCATCGTCTGCACGGACCGCATTCCGGTATTCAGTACTGGCCTGTCGGCGCGCGTGAATTTCCTCGGCTACCTGATCTTCGAGGCGTACATCGCGCACCCGTTCCAGCGGCCGGGAAAGAGTTGGGTGTGGGGATTCCAGTTGGCGCCGGGCTGGTAATACCTGGCCAATTACCCGAAAGCACACGGCGCAAGCCGTGTGCTTTTCTTTTTGCCGTGTGCCGAGCGTGCCCGCAAAAGAATGATGCTGGCTTCAGTCGCTGAGCGTGCATTGTGTTGGCATGTCCGACGCCGATCCTGCGCTGAATCTCAACTGCTCCACACAGCACGAGGCGGGACACGGCACGAGCGCGGCATCACCGCCACCGATTCCCCATGAGGAGACACTCAAGTCCGTCATTGCCGCATTTTTCTTCGTTTATGACAGACTTGGTCCTCGCTTTCTCGAGAATGTCTATGCAGGAGCTCTCGCTATCGAGCTGCGGAAGCGCGGACACAAGGTTGCGCGCGAGGTGAGTGTACCCGTCTTCTATGAAGGAACCCAGATTGCTCGCTACACTATGGATTTCGTTGTCGATGACGTCGTCGTTCTGGAGCTTAAATCCACTGAGACCGTTGGCGTCGGCGACCGACGGCAGCTTGTGAATTATTTGCGCTGCACGAATTTCGACGTTGGACTTCTGCTCCACTTTGGCCCGCGGCCTCGCTTCCATCGATTCTACATTCCTCAGAGCAATCACCGCCCACGCGGCTGACGTGTTTGGCTTTGTTTCGACGTGTTCCGCTTCGTTGGAAGTTCCAGCAGTTGCGGCATGCCAGGACAGTGAGCCTACCACGAGTAGAGCGCGCGATAAATCTCGGCGTTGCGCTCAACGACCCGTACATAGTCGCGCGTCTCGGTAAACGAGATTCGCTCGATGAAGACCTCCGGGTCGTCGGTGCCCACTTTGCCTGCCCAGCGCGTTACGCGAGACCCGCCCGCGTTGTACGCAGCCAGGACGCGCGGCATGTCGTCGTATTGGCGAATGGATGCCGCGAGATGTGTGACACCGAGCTCCAGGTTCGCATCGGGATCGAAGAGCAGGCCCGGATCCCAGAGTGGGTAGCCTAACGAGTGCGCGACCTGCTGCCCCACACTCGGCATCACCTGCATCAAGCCACGTGCGCCGGCGATCGAGACCGCGCGTGGGTTGAAACTCGACTCCTGGCGGATGATCGCGGCGACGAGCGTCGGTTCGATCGAGCGCGCCCGCGCCTGCCTTACGAGCTCCGATTGATCGATCACCGGATACGCGAGGCGGTAGGCCCGTGCGTCGCGCGTACCGCCATCGATGATCTTCCACGCCAGCTTGATCGCACGCGAGGTCTGGCCGTGATCGCGTAGCGCGGCCGCCGTCGCCAGCAATCTGTCGGCGGTAGCTCCCGCTCCGTTCTCCAAGGCATCGTATTCGAAGCGCGCCTCGACGTCCATTCCCAACTGCTCGAGCAGCGTGACGCGACGCATCGCGCTGTCGACGCCGGGCACGCGCGGAAACCGATCGACGGCCGCCTCGCCCCCCGGTGGTGACCAGGATGCGATTTTCAGGCGCTGCGCGCTCGTCGCCGCATAGTATGACAGCGGCTCCCGAGCGATGACGTCACGCCAAGCGGCGTTGGCGCGCGCCCCGTCGCCCGCCGCGAGCCACGCGCGCCCACTCCAGTATCTCGCCGCCGTCGCCTCGCTCGACCGAGGGTACAGCCTGACGAGTGAATCGAACTGCACAGCCGCCTGACGACTGTCGCCTTTGATATAAGCGATCAGGCCGACACGAAAGCGCGCATCGTCTGCGCGTGGACTGGTCGGATAGCCGTGATACAGTGACCGGAAGAAGCCGATGGCCTCGTCGTCGCGGTTATCGTCAGTCGCGAGATCGCCGAGGAGGTACAGCGCGGACGCAGCGCCGGTCGTATCGGCGCGATACCGGTCGGCCGCGGCGCGCAGCGCCGTGCGCGCCGCCGAACCATCGCCGCCTAACAAGAGCGCTCGACCGCGCTGATAGGCCGCTTGCGCAGCGAGATTATCCGGCGCGCTCACTTGCTGGAGCACCGCGGGCGCGTCGCGATACTTTCCCGCGCGAATGAGAAGCTCGCCGTAATCGAGGCGATCCTTGGCCGTCGCTTGCGGCGACCCTAGCCCTTTGGCGTATCCGGACAGCGCGCGAGCGACGGGCCCCGACACGTTCGTGCTCCGAGCGACGACTAACTCCTCGTCCGGCGTCAGCGAAGGAAAGGCGTGATCGAGCACCTCGACAGCGAGGCGGGCGTCGGCCGTGCCCCCCTTCGTCTGGATGTACCTAACGATGCTGTCCCGGATCACTGCACGCGAGCTACTGTCTCCGGTCGGCCCCAAGCGCAGACGGAAGGCGCTCGCCATCGCACCCAATCGCTCGTAGCGCGTTGCGGCACCGACGAGGTCACCAGCGCGCTCTCGCGCAAGCGCATCGGTCCACTCGATGCGCTCGCGCGCCGCGGCGTTACGCACAGTCGCGAACAGTCGCGCTCGACTCGCCGAGTCATCGGACACGCCAGCCGCGCGAAGCGTCAGCCAGTCCTTGACGTCAGGCAGCTGCTGGCTCGCGCGCTCGTACGTGGCGCGTGCGCTGTCACGTTGATTCAGGCGGTCGAGCGCGCGCGCGAGGAGTACGACTCGCGTTGCACGCGCTCGTGCATCACTCGCTCGCCGCAGCGCAGAATCCGCGTAAGATGCCGCCGCTACGGTGTCCTTCCCCTGCTCGAGTGCGCTCCGCGCGAGCAGCTCGTAGCCCGCGCCCGCAAAGTCAGTTGCGAGCCACGGCTGCCCTCGGAGCAAGCGATCGACCTCGCCCCAGCCATCCCATCCCGCCGCTGCGCGTGCCGCGAGCATCACCGCCGCGGGCGTTCGACGCGCCGGATCGCGCAGCACCGGCGCGAGGAGCCGTGTCGCACGCCACGCATGTCCCGCGTCGAGCGCACGCTGCGCCGCGGTGAGCGTCGTGTCCGCCGCAATCGCTCGGACGTACGACTTCTCGTTGAGCGCGACATCGCCGCTCGCGTTCTCCGCCGATCCGGCTCGACACGCAACCAGGATCGTGAGAACCAAACAGACGCAGATGCGACTTCGAAGCATTCAAGTCCGAGTGAACGCGTGAGAAAACGAAGCGTGCATGGGCTGCATGTAGAGCTATGCACACCCCATGCACGCGAGGCCCTGGACCCCAGGCCCTCAGCTCCTATCGGTCGGCAGTCGCGGACGGCCGCTCCATCAGCCAATACGAGAACCATTGTCGCAGCCGCCCGAGGCGATCGACGAGTAGCCAAGGCTCGCCAGAGCGAGACAGCTCGTGCGTCGACCGCGGATAGCGAACAAACTCGACGGGTACTCCCTGCTTTTTGAGCGCTATGAACCACAATTCAGCGTTGCCGATCGGCGTTCGGAAATCGTCTTCGGACTGAACGAGCAGCGTCGGCGTCTTTACCTTCGACACGTGACGAATCGGCGAAAGCGTGTCGTACATCGCGAAGTTGTCCCAGGGCTTGCCGTAGAACTCGAACTCGGTGAGTCCCTGCGCGTCGGAGGCACCGTACCAATACGTCCACTCGCTGATCATGCGATCGGCTTCCGCGGCTTTGAAACGGTTCGTCTTCGTCTCGACCCACGCCGTCATGAAGCCGCCATACGAGCCACCAGTGACGCCCATGCGCGTCGAGTCGACGTCGGGACGCTTCGCAGCGATGTCCACGGCCTTCATTAGATCTTGATAATCTTCGGCGCCCCACCGGCCGCGCGTGCTGAAGGTGAAGTCGGCGCCGTACCCGCTCGAGCCACGCGGGTTCGTGAAGAGCACGAACATCCCCGCCGCTGCGAGATTCTGGAACTCGTCGAACCAGTTCTCGCCGTACGCCGAGTGGGGTCCGCCGTGAATGTACAGCACGAGCGGATACTTCTTGCCCGGCTGATATCCGTATGGCTTCATCAGCCACCCTTCGATCTCGAGTCCTCCGACGGACTGATAGGTAAAGCGCTCGGCGTCGGACCACGCGACTTCTGTGTCGATTTTCGCATTGAAGCTCGTGAGGCTTCTTTCGTTGCTTCCATCCGTATTGGCGATAAATAGCTCGGTGGGGTGCGTGAGGTCGGTGCCGACGAACGCGACCTTCTTACCAGTCGCATCGAAGCTCGCGCCGTTGATGCGGCGCCGTCCGCCGAGTACTTGCGTCATCTTCTTCGTCGCGGGATCGATACGGAACACCGCACTACTCCCGCCGACGGATGTCGTCATCGCGATGCTGCCATCCGGCAACCACTCGATGTTCTCCGGCTCGTTGCGGAAGGTGCCGAGGATGTTCTCGGGCGTTCCGCCTAACGTGGAGACGACGTACACGCGAGAGCTTTTCATGCGCGCGGGTCGCCCAATGAACGCAATGCGCTTGCTGTCCGCCGACCAGACAATATCCGATTCCGCGCCCATCCATGCAGCCACCTTTCGCGGCGTTCCACCGCCGATGGGAACAACGAAGACGTCGACATCGTTGCGATCGACGTCGTCGCGTTTTCTGTCGTATGGCAACTGCGCGATCGAATCGCGCTCCATCTGCACTACGGAGTCCGGTCGCAATTGGGCGTCGGCGACGAATGCCACAAATTGGCCGTCCGGCGAGACGACCGGGCCATAGTGCGAGTAGCGCGTCTCCGTGACTCGCCGTTTCGGTGAGCCGTCGAACGACTGCGCCCAGATCTGCGCCGGGTGCCAGCGCCGCTCCTCACGGGGGCCCGGAAGGAAACCCTGATCGTTCGACTTGTACCGCATGTCGTACACGTGGCGGCCGTCGAATCGCGCCGGATCGAGTGGCTTCGTGATCGCGCCGTACGGCGGACGCGACATCGCCGGCATCTTCGTGTAGGGATCGTCCTGCTTCTTCGCGCTGTCCGCAGGCACCGAGTCTCCCTCGCTCCACACCGCGAGTCGGCCGTCGCCCGTTACTGACGTCCCGCGCGGGAAGTTCTCTTGTTGGAAGGCCTCGCCACCCGGCTGATCCATCCGCAGCATCCACGTCGCGCCATGGCCCCCAGGCCGCGTCGACGTGAAGAGCAGGAACTTGCCATCGGGCGACCA
>DATBBP010000030.1:0-2587 GCA_036270935.1 Gemmatimonadaceae bacterium | reverse complement strand
GCGTACGCGTATCGAATCTCATGAGAGAAAATCACGATGCCGAAGTTGTAGCGTTTCTGCAGTCCCTGAACCGTCTCGTCGAACTCGTGCGCGGCCTGCGAATCGAGCCCGATTGTCGGCTCATCGAGGAGCAATAGACGCGGGTGCAGTGCCAGCGCTCGTGCGAGTGCAACGCGTCGCTGTCCCGCTCGCCCCAATTCCACGGGCATAGTGTCATCATCGACCTCGATACCGACCTCGGCAAGCAACTCCCGCGCCGTGTCGCGCGCGCGCGACCGTGAGATGCGTTCGTGTTCGAGCAAAGGAAGCTCGACATTCTCGATGACGCTGATCCGCCGAAGCAGCGCCGAGCCCTCGAAGATGACGCCGACCCGACATCGAAGGCCTCGCAGTGCCTTCTCGTTGGGCTTGGTTGGATCGAAGTTCGTTCCATCGACGGCGATCGTGCCGATCGAGGCAGACTCGAGCCCGACGAGGTGGCGCATGAGCATCGACTTCCCCGATTGAATCGGGCCGAGCACGAGCAGCGTTTCGCCGCGCGGAACGTACAGGTCGATGTCGAAAATGAGTGGCGTGCCCGCCGGACCGGTGAGGTGATGAACCTCGAGCGCCCGCTCAGAGGACGAGGCCGGGGATGAAGTAGAAGACGGCATTGACGAGCGTGTCGGCGGCGAGCACGCCGAGGAGGCAATAGACGACGGCGCGGCTCGCCGCCTCTCCGATCGCGCCAACACGCCGGTCGACGCCGAGCCCTTCGTCCGACGCAATGATCGCGATGACGAAACCGAAGAGAAACGACTTCGCCGCGCCGATCGCGATGTCGGACGTCGATAAGGAACTTCTAATCTGCTCCAGATAGTATCGCGAATTGAATCCGAGAAACAGCGTCGTGCCCATCCAGCCGCCGAGGGTGATGAGCCCGTCGGCGATGATCGTGAGTGCCGGCAGCGCCACACACATCGCGGCGAGCTTCGGCGCGACGAGATACTTCACCGGATCGAGGCTCATTGCGCGCAGCGCGTCGATCTCGCCGTTCGTCGTCATGGCCGCGAGCTCGCCCGCGATGGCCGACGCGCTGCGTGTGACCACCAGCAGCGCGACGACGAGCGGGCCGACTTCCCGCGTCGCGAACCAACCGATCGCGAGCGCGCTCACCGACTCGGCACCGTACTGCTTGAGCTGGTACGCAACCTGGAACGTCGCGATCAGCCCAACGAGAATGGACGCGCTCGCGACGAGCCGAATCGCGCCGACGCCGAGCGTCTCGAGCTCGCGCGCGACGCCGCCGCTGACGACGGATCGGGGCGAGACGATGATCCACGCGAGCCAGCGCATCGCGTCGACCGCGACGCGTCCGCGACTGAGAAAGCGTCCGCCTGGCCGGAGCCCACGCGGCGGTCGCAGCGGCCATTCTCCCGTAAGGAAGCCGCTACGCTTCTTACCCGTCGTGGCATCGGTGCTCCGCATGGGCAAGCTCATGTTGACCATGCGGGTGCAAAAGAGGTGCTAGGTGATAGGGTGATAGGTGATAGGTGATAGGTGCTAGGTGCTAGGTGCTAGGTGCTAGCTTCTCTTCTAGCACCTATCATCACGGTTCACGGTTCACGGTTCACGGTTCACGGTCCACCGTTCACCGTCCACCGTTCACCGTTCACCGTTCACCAGTTTGACGTTGCGCTCAGCGTGCTCTACCTTCGCTTTACCACCTCGAAGCAGGAGATCGACTCACCGTCCTGTTCTGTCAGTTCTGGAGAATTCTATGGTCTACCGCTGGGCAACACCGGCCCTCGGGTTGCTCGTGTGTGTACTCGTGGCGTCGCGAGCTTCGGGTCAGGTGGCCGACCAGCGTGCCGAAAGCAGTCGCCGGCGAGGCGTGCTCGGTCAGAACCAACCGAATCCGTTTTCGCAGGACACGACGATCCCATTCACCGTCGGCGACTCCGCTTGCGTGGCTGGCACGCAGGATCATGTCGTAACGATCAGGATCTACAACATCCTGTCGCAGGTCGTCGCGATTCCCATGCTCGTCGATAGCGCGGTAACGGACCCACCCGGCGCATCGACCGCGACGCGTGCGCTGTCGAGTCTCTCGCTGCCGTGCGGATCGTATTCCGCACGCTGGGACGGCAGGCACGCGCACAACAATCGTGAGGCAGCGCCTGGCGTCTACATGTACCAGCTCATCGTCGACGGGCGGCCGCAGGGGACGAAGAAGATGTTGCTGCGCCGATAATCGGTGCTAGGTCTTCTAGCAGCAAGCATCTAGGACCTAGTAAGGATCGCGACGTCGCTGGACCAGTCCAGGGTCGAGAAGCCAGGATCGAGAGGCCAGGCGTGAGATAAACGGCGATTTCAGGTCTCAGACTTGATACGAAGAACCTGACGCCTGACACCGCAGTCGATCTCACGCCTGTCGTCTCGACACTGCCGTCTCGCACCTGGACTGGCTTTCGACGTCGCGATCCTTCCTTGGTTGAGACAGGCAATTTGAAATCACTGAAACGCTCGGCGCCTGCTATCAACATCTCGGATACAGTCCACTAGGTGCTAGCACCAGCGATGCCTCATCTCGCTGCCAATGCGGCGG
>DATBBP010000029.1:0-9376 GCA_036270935.1 Gemmatimonadaceae bacterium | reverse complement strand
GCTCGCTTCGCTCGTCGCGTCTTGCGGCTCGTTCTCACGCGTGCCGGAACAGACCTATTTGGGCGCGTCGTACAACTGGGCATTTCGCGACCACTTTCCGCACTCTGACCGCTGTTCAACGCCTTCGATTACGGCCACGCGACGCCGTACTCGCTCGTATTTCGTCGGCAGCATCCGAAGTTCGACGGACTCTTATGGTCCTATCACTGGTATCAAATGGTGGTGTACGACGCGCTGCTCGCGGCCCATGACGCGACCGGACGCCATCAGAATGTGGACGCCGCAACCACGCGCTTCTGGGCGCTGATCGCCAATCCGCCATCCAACATGCCGACGACGATGCCGCTCGCCGCTGCTGTCGCTCCACGATTCGCGGCGCGTTACCCGGAGGCCGCGATCATCTTCGACAATCTCCATTCGCTCCACGACGTCGTCGCGGACATTCTCGCCTCCCCGAGCGTCTCCTCGAAGGAGAAGCGTCCGACGATTCTACGTGCGATTGGTGCGTTCCGGGATTCCACCACCGACGTCGTGTCGCGCGACGAATGGCGCTCGATGGCGCTCGAAATGGGAGTCGAGAAGATGGGCGGCCTGGCTCCAACGCCCTCGAGCGGCGTCCGCCAGTAGGAGACGCCGGAAGTTATCAAACTCTCATCATTCAGCCAGCGGGAACGACGCGCCGAGCCGCATGCCATGCGCTGCGGGTGCTACCATGACGCCGACGAGGTGCCGGTCCAGCCAGTTCAACGGATGTCGCTGCTCCCACAGCACGACGGCCTTCCCACTCAAAACGCCGATCGCCGCACCAATCGGCAGATCGCTGGCCCAGTGCACATTCTCATAGAGACGTGACAGGGCGACGAGTGTCGCCGATGAATATGCGATCGGAGCGACAATCCGGGCCGTCGAAGAGTCCCAGCTCGACGTTTCGTCCGTGATCACCGCCGCCGCCGCAAAGCTCGCCGCGGTGTGACCCGAGGGGAAAGACACGAACGACCCGTTGTCATCGTGGAATCCACGACCAAAAGAGAAGTGCCCCGGCTTCGCCGTTGTCGCATTCGGCAGCGCGCGACCAGACAATCCCTTTACCAAGGCATTGAGCGCCGCGGCGGCACCGACACCTTCGGTGAGATGCACGCCCAACGCCGCAAGCCGCGAGGAGTTTGCGCCGAGTCCGACGACATAGAGCGCACCACCCGCGATGAACGGCCCCGGCCCCCCACCGAAGGCCAGCGCTTTCGCCGTCCGACGAAGGCCATGGTCGTCCTGCAAGTCGTCAGTTTGCATGCTGCGTTGAATCGGACGATCGAACGGGACCAGCAGTGCGGTTGCGAGCACCGCGCCGCCGCCGAAGATGAGTTCTCGGCGCGATAAGTACTGAGCGGAATCGGATGCGGTGCCGCGACTGCTCTCGCTCCGGCTTGACGACGTCGTGTCCTGCGCGCGGGCAGCGCATGGCATCGCGAGCAGCGACGCGACGGCGATGCGAAGGATCCGAGCAATTGCTTCGCCGAAGGTCTTCTCGTGGTTCATTCGTCGACCTGCTCCGCTTCGCGGTGACGTTCACCATGACTTCGCCAGACTACCTTCTGTTACAGCGGAGCAAGTAGAAAGCCGCTCTGCCGACGACAAAGAATTCGCAAAGAGTCGCAGCGCTCCTTCAAGCCCTGAGTTCCCTTCGCCCCGCGATGATGCGTTGCGTGGCGCCGCAGACGGCCAACCAACCGACACCTGCCGCCATGCCGCCAAGGACGTCGCTGGGGTAGTGCACGCCGAGGTAGAGCCGGCTGAATGCAACGAGAAGAATGAGCACCACGGCGCTGACGTATGCCGCGATCGCGACCGATCGCCTCGTGTTCTCCCGAGACCCGATGAAGTACGCAAGCATCAGGTAGCAAACCGACGCGCCCATCGCATGGCCACTCGGAAAGCTATACGAGTGGCTGAAGAGAAGATACAAATTGCCGAACGTCGGCCGCGTACGATGTACCGTTGTCTTGAGCACATACTCAATCGCTTTGCCGCCGAGGTTGGCCGCGAGCCACGTCCAGAGGAGCAAGGTCTCCTTCCTGCGCCACAACACGATCGCCACAATGACGATGATGGCGTCCACGACGGGAGAGCCAAACTGCGTAATGACGTAAAAGATTCTGAGCCCGGTCGCCGTGGCGTTTGTGTGAAACCACTCGGCCGCTCGGCTGTCGAGACGTACGATCAGTGCATTGTCGAGCACTGCGTCGAGCAATCCGCTGAACGCCCAGATCGCGACCGCGGATACGACGAGGCTAGTCGTTAGGCCGAGGCCACGGTGTGACCTGGGATCGAAACGCGCGACAATGAACTGCTTGGCGCGCTGCGCCCAGCTCGGCGCGCCATCCGCGGAGTCCTCGCTCACGATTGCCGGTGCCTTACGGCCTTTTCTTCTTTTCCTTCGCCTCGGCCTTCCTTTCTGCCGCCTCGGCCTTGGCGTCCTCGTGCTCATGCGCGACAATCTCGCCGGTCTTCGCGTCGACGTTCACTTCTTCGATACCAGGCTTCCCGGCGACTTTGATGTCGTACGAATAGATCAGCCGCCCGTTTTCTCGCTCGAGCTCGTGAGTTTGCAACTTGCCACCGGGAACGGCGGCGAGTGCCGTCTTGCGCGCGTCGGCCTCGGCGATCTTCGCTTCCTTTCGCAACGCTGCCTGGCTCGTTGCCTCTTTCTTCGCGCTGGGCTTGGCTTCTTGAGCCGAAGCGCGCGCCGAAACTCCGACGGTCAATACCGTCGCAAAGTACACAGCATACGTGAGCGCCTTCACGATCGAGCCTCCTTCAGAAGTTGAGTATTTGCTTTCGACTTCTGAACGTAGCCGGCGTGCCTGACGCTACGATGACAGATCGCTACGGCAGTGTTCCCGACCACGCAAGTGCCCAGCCCCCGTTGCCGTCGGGCAGCGCCGAAACGTGCAGCATGATCTTGTCGAGACGCGTCGGGTGTGCGTGCGAGTACTGCACGATCTTCTGGCCGCTAAACGTTCCGATCGCGGCTCCGAGCACCACGTCGGAGGCCCAGTGCTTGTTGTGATACATGCGCGAAAGCCCGACCAGCGTCGCGCCGCCGTACATCAGCGGCCCGATCACCCAGGTGGACTTCGGCCACCAGGTGCCCGTCTCGGCAGTCACCGCGGCCGCTGCGGCGAATGCGGACGTCGCGTGCCCCGACGGAAACGATTGCCGATTGCTGTCGTTGAACCCTTTAGCGAACTTGAAATCATTGGGAAGGCTGTCGCCCGCAAAGAAAGGGCGGGCCCGGCCAGTGAGCCCCTTGAGCAGGTAGGTCGCTGCGTCGGCGACGAACACCGCCTCCGTTCCGTGCCAGCCAAGATCGGCCACCCGCTCGAAGTGACCGATGCGGCCTACAGCGTACAGCGAACCGCCGATGATGTACGCGCCCGGGCTTGCGATCCACTCCACGCCTTTCGACGCGTTCTTGAAGAACGTGTTCGCCTGAGCGCCCGGATTGGTGAGATGCCGCGCCAGCCGTTCATCGAACGGGAACATCGCGAACGTGCCAACGACGAACGCGCCGCCGATCAGATAGTCCTTCTTCGTGAACAGCGCCGCCGGCGTCTTCGCGCTGTCGGCCCTTGCCTTCGGCGGCAGCGCTGGCTGAGACATGGCGATCGGCGCAAGCACCGTCGCTGCCGCCGTCACACTCGTTACAAGAGTTATAATCTTGCGTAAGACACTTGATCGAATCATTGCTCCACAACGAGTAGGGTGAACGAGCCCGGCACGACCGGCGGGCGCCGTCGCGGATTTGCGGCCGTCGACTCCGACGGCACGGGGCCGAATTGCGCGCTCACGAGATACAGACGGTGCGATCGAGGATCGAGTGCCATCGTGCGCGCGCCCGGCATCGTCGTCACGGTTTGCACAACGCGAAAGCGATCCGGCGAGTCTTCGTGCACGACAGTTACCGTGCCATCGCCGTTCGACGCGAATGCATTCTGGGTGCCAGGATCGAACGCATTGGCGTCGACACCCGATCCAATCGGCAATGTCGTGATCAATTTTCCTTTATTGATGTCAGAAATCGCGAGATGTTTATTCCGGCAGCCGCTGAAGAGACGATGATGGGCTCGGTCGATCGCGACGCCCGTCGGTGACGCGCAAGGCGCGAGCGACCATCGTCGCGTGACCCTCTGCGCCGTCGCATCGATCTCGACGACCTCGGCCTTGTCCTCGATGTTGGCATAGAGCTTTCCGTCACCTGCCGACACGCCGTACTCCGGCTTTCCGCCAAGCGGAATCGTGCCGATGCGCTGACCGGTCGTCGCGTCGATCACACTCGACGAGTTTGCGTCGCCATTGAACGTGTAGACGCGCTTCGACGCTGGATCGTAGATAATGGCGTCCGCGTCTTCCGCCGCGATGGTTCGCCCGAGCACTTTGAGCGTCTTCAAATCGAACATCTCGACACTGCTGTCGCGCCCCGACGTCGCGAAGCCGTGACCGGTCGCATAGTCGATGGCAGTGCCATGTGCGCCACTCAATCCCGGCACCTCGCCTAGCAGTTTCCCGCTCGCGGCGTCGATGACCATTACGCGATTCTGACGCCCGACGAACAGCCGATTCCCAATACTGTCGAGAATCACGTAATCCCAACCGCCATCGCCACCCAGCTGATAGCGCTGCGCTACATGATATCCAGCGGGTCCAGCCTGCGCCGCCACGGCGGGCGGGAGTATTGCGCTCGCGACGAGTGCGAGCGCGGTGAGCGACAGCTTGTTAGGTGTCATGCGGGCGTAACCTGGTTGAGTGTGTAGTCACGACCACGAATCGCGACGAGCAGCGTTGGCACGAGATAGAGCGTGATTGGCGTCGACAACGCCAGGCCGCCGATGACGGCGAGAGCCAGTGGCTTCTGGAGCTCACTGCCCGCGCCCAGCCCGAGCGCCAACGGCAGCAGACCGAAAAGCGTGCACAGCGTCGTCATGAGAATCGGACGCAAGCGAATCCTCGCCGCCTCACGAATCGCTGGCTCGAGCGCCAAGCCATCGGTCTTCATCCGATGGCGCGTGAAGTCGAGTAGGATGATGCCATTCTTCACGATGAGGCCCACGAGAAGAATCAGCCCCATGAAGCTCGACACGTTGAGCGGCGTTCCGGTGACGAGCAGCAGAATCATCGCGCCGACGAAGGACAATGGCGCGGCGAGCAAGACCACGAGCGGCTCGACGAACGACTGGAACTGGATGACCATCACCGAGATCACGCTCGCGGCAGCAAGCGCCAACACGAGCAGCAGCGCGCGAAACGCGTCCTGCTGGCTGGCGTACTGGCCGCCGATCTCGACGCGGATGCCCGGCGGTGCAGGGTTCTTCGCCAAGATCGCGCGCACGTCGGTCATTACCGCGCCTAGCGATCGATCGCCCAGATCCGAATGCATCTGGATCATTTGCTGCTGATTCTGACGCAGCAGCTCGCCGCGAGTGTCCTGCGCTTGGAAGCTCGCGAGCGACGAAAGCGGCACCGCGGTCTTCGTCTGTGATGACAAGATTGGGATTGCACCGAGCTGCTGCGGACTGAAGCGCACCGAATCCGGCGCGCGAACGCGAACGCTAATCGACCGGTCGTCGAGACGCAGCTCGCCCGCCGGGACGCCGAGAAGTGCGCCGCTCACCGCATTTTGCACCTGGTCCGGGGTGAGGCCGACCCTATTGGCTTCGGGCTCGTTCACCGACATGTTCATCTCGGCACTCGGCTCCGCAACGCCATTGTAGAGATCCTCGATGCCATCCACCTTCTCGATCTGCGGCGCGAGCTTCTGCGCATAGGCTTCGAGGGCATTCAGGTCCGGCCCGAAGAAGCGGATCTCGACGGGACGCGCTGCGCCCGCGAGGTCGTTGATGACGTCGGACAGGATCTGTACGAACTCGATGTGCAGACGCGGCACCGCAGCGCTGACCTTGTCGCGCACTTCCGCGATGACCTCGAAGATCGATCGCGTACGCTGACTGGGCGGCTCGAGACGAGCCACGACGTCGCCGGTATTCTGCTGAGTGGCGAAGAGACCCAACTCGGCGCCCGTCCGCCGCGACGTCCCGGTGATCTCCGGCGTGCGCGCGAGAATGCCTTCAGCGATGTGAAGCTCGCGATCCGTCTCGGAGAGTGCCGTCCCTCCGGGCGTGAAGTAGTCCATGACGAACGCGCCTTCGTCCATCTCAGGAAGGAATCCGGTTCCCACGAAGTGGTGAGCAATGATACCGGCGAGAACGAGCCCGACGGCAACGACAATCATCCACCGTGCGTGGTGGAGCAACGAGTTGAGTGAACGCTCATAGCGTTCCGAGATCGCATCAACCCCCTGACCGATGCGCGACAGAATTCCGGCGCCAACCTGGACCTCGTCGGCGGTCGTCGTCTCTTCCGTATCGCTGGCCGTGAGGAACTGCGCGCTGAGTAGCGGAATGATCGTGAGCGCGAGTGCCAGTGAGACGAGCACGGCAATTGTCAGTGTGATCGACAGGGCATGAAAGAACTGCCCCTCGACGCCGGTCAGGAGGCCTAACGGGAGAAAAACGACCACCGTCGTGATCGTCGACGTCGTCACTGGCCAGATGAGCTCCTGCACCGCGTCGCGAATCGCCGCGTCGCGGTCGGGATTCAGATGCGTGTGCCTGACGATGTTTTCGGTAATCACCACTGCGTCGTCGATAACGAGACCGATCGCGATCGCCATCGCGCCGAGGGTCATCAGGTTGAATGTCTGACCAAGACGCGCCATCACGAACACCGTGATCGCCATCGTCAAGGGAATCGACGAGGCGCTGATCGCCGTGATCCGGTAGTGTCGTAGGAACAGCAGCAGGATGATCACCGCGAGTACCGCGCCGATGATCATGGCGTCGCGAACCGATTTTACGGCGTCGCGAACGAGCGCCGCCTGATCGTACACTGCTTTCAAGTGAACGCCCGGCGGAAGCTGGCCTTTGAGACCTGCGGCAATGGCCGCGACGCTGTCGGCAATGCCGATCGTGTTGCCACCGATCTGTCGCGTGATATTCAGCAGCGCCGCGGGTCTTCCGTCTCCCGAGATGATCCGAACGTGGTCCTCGGTGCCCGAGGACACAGTCGCCAGATCGCGAACGCGGAGCCCATGGCTGACGACGATGTTGGCGACGTCGTCGGTGGAATGTGCCTCCTGCGCGCTCACGATCAGATACTGCTTGTAGTTCGCCGGCATCCGGCCGACCGCGGCCACGGTGGTGGACTGCTTGATCGCGTTCGCCAATTCGTCGTAGCTCATCCCTTGCGACGCGAGACGCGCCGGATCGGCGACGACCTCGACTTCGCGCACGTCGCTTCCCTGCACGTCGACACGTCCAACGCCGGGCACTCGTGAGATCAGCGGCTTGATCTGATAGCGAGCGATGTCGTACAACGTCGCCGCGTCGCCGCCCTCCAGGTTGTATGAGAGAATTGGAAACAGTGACGGCGTCAGCCGCTCGACCTCGATATCCAGCTCCGGTGGGAGATCGGCGCGCACCTGATTGACGCGCGCCTGCACTTGTTGGAGCGCGTAAATCATGTCTGTGGTCGGCGAGAAGGTCACGTTGATCTCGCTGCCGCCACGAATCGACCGCGACTGCACACGTGTCACGCCGGGAACGATGCTCACCGCTTCTTCGATGGGCCGCGTGATCGTAAACAGCACCTGACGCGCACCGAGCGACGTTCCTTGCGTCACGACCGTGATCCGCGAGAACACCAGCTCCGGATAGATCGCCGACGGCAGCTGCAGTGCTGCCCAGATCCCGCCGACCGTGAGTAGTACTACCGCGAGGTAGACGAAACGACGCTGTTCGTTGAGCACGCCGAACAACCCGCGGTTTTCGCTGCGGGGCTCGGTCTCTTCGAGGGGCTCTGCCAACACACTCACGGCTTCTTCTCCGAATCCTGCGCCGCCGGCGCGGCCGGTTGCTTCGCGGGAACGACCTTCGCGCTGTCCGAAATGCCGTACGCGCCATACGTGACGACGCGCTCATCGCCGTTGAGACCCTCCGTAATCTCGGCGACTCTGTCGGTTCGTCCGCCCACACTCACTTTGCGCTCATGCGCCGTCCCAGTGGCGTCGACGACGTAGACCTTGAAATCCTCACCATCGGGAACGAGCGCCTCGAGCGGCACGATGATCGCGTTCGGATGTACGGCGACGGCGATCTGGCCGAATACCGTTTCGGAGATGCGTAACGGCCGACGTGTTGTCGGCGCTTGCACTCGTACATTCACGCTCCGGCTCGACGTGTCAATGGTGCCGCCGACGTCGACGACGCTGCCGACGCCGAGCCCCTCACCAGTCGCGTTCTGGCCGGCCGTGAGAGTGACCTTTGCGCCGCGATGCAATCGCGCGGCGTCGTTCGCCGTCACGCTGAGCAGGATGTCGAGCGCCGCCGGATCAGCGACTTCTACCAGCGGCTGTGCCACGTCCGCCGTCGAGCCAAGGACGGCGGTCATGCGCGTCACCACACCGCCTAACGGCGCACGCAGCACCGAATACTGCTCGGCGCGGCGCGCGTTCGCGGCATCGGCGCGGGCCTTGGCGACATCGGCCGCGGCTTGATCTGCGTCCTTGCGCGGCACAATGCCTTCCGTCGCGAGTCGCTGCTGTCGTTCGTTCGCTTTCTCGGCAGCAGAAAGCGTGGCTTCAGCGGCCTCCGTCGCCGCCCGGAACGGCGTTTGGTCGAGCTCCACGAGCGGCTCACCCGACGTGACGTGTTGACCGGCGCTGACATACACGTGAGAGATCCGGGCGGCCTGCGGGGCCGCAAGGGCCGCGACGTGCCCGGGCCGGGGCGTAACCGTGCCGATTGCGCCTAACGTCTCCGTGAACGGCCCTTTCATAACGGCAGCGGTTTGTACGCCGACGACGGCCGGCGCGCTCTTCTCGGTGTCGCCCGCCGCCTCTCCATGCTTGCAACCGGAAAGACCGAGCGCGAGTAGCGCGGCGTAGCGCAGCACGATCGGTGGCATTCGTGAGCTCATTGCGGTGCACTCGCCGTTGTCAGAAGAAAGACCCGGAGCGACGCGGACGCGATCCACGCTGCAGCCAGATCGTCGATGTACTGACCGAGGATGTCGCGCGCGTTCCGCTGCGCCTCGAGGACGTTAGGCAGTGACGACTGGCCCTCGCGGTAGGCGGTCAGCGACATCGACGCAACCCGATTGGCACTCGCGAGCAGAAGTCGATCGCGACTGACTTTCGCGAGCGCGATATCCTGTTCCCGACGCGCGCGTGCTATTCGTGCCGCGCCCTCCGTCTGCGCCAGCGCGAGCTCGGCCCGTGTTTTCGCGAGCGTCGCTGCCGCGCAACAGACGTTCAACGCGGCGCAGC
>DATBBP010000028.1:0-4780 GCA_036270935.1 Gemmatimonadaceae bacterium | reverse complement strand
GTCACTCGCCGCTCCCTCGAGCGGATTGGCCGCGCCCTCGAGCCGGGCGATCTCCGCATCCACGGATTCTTTCGCCCCCGGCACCAAACTGCGCTCGATCGAAGAGAGCGAGAGCGCAAGCGCCTCGATCTTGTCATAGAGCGCGAACGACGACCGAAGGACGTCTGAGAGCCGGGCCCGCTCGGCCGGGGGCAGCGTATCGAGAATACGCTGGATCTCGTCGCGGTCGCGTGCCGCCTGCCCCACGACGTCGGCGGCGCGACCCGTTCCCTGACCGATCCCCCCACTCATGCGCGAGTTCGTAGACGACAGCGGCGCGACTTGCCGGTCGAGCGTGGCTCGACCCGATCGCCGCGCAAGTCGCCGCGCGCGCTTCTCCTCGCGAAGCCGGTTGCGCTGCTTGCTGTCGAACAGGGCTCGAACTCCTGTGAGACCATCATCGACGACCTCGAGCAGCTCGCGCTCGCGGGGCTGACGGAAGACGTCTCGCCAATCGTAGCCATCGGCCCAGAGCTTGGCGTATCGGAACGCCATGAAGATGCTCCAGATGACCGTGACGACGAAAAAGTCTCGCTGCCCAACAAGGGAGGCGATGACAATGACCCCATTGACGAAGAGATACGGCGCCAGCTTCCGTCGGAATTTCTGAACCGCCGGCGCCTCCCAGCGCGCCATATCCTCCACGGTTGGAGGGTAGTCGGCTTCAACGTAGGGAGCCGGTGCGTACCCGGCATCGCCACTCGTGCGGTTCGTCTGCGAGCGGGAGGTGGATTGGCCGAAGGAATCAGCGCTCGGCGCGGTGGCGCCCGACGTGCGAGCGGCGCTGGTCGGTACGATGCCGGTATCGAGCGCGGCGACGAGCGCCGATGCCGACGGAAAGCGATTCGCTGGGTCCTTCTCGAGGAGAAGCATCACCGCCCGCGCGAGGTCGTCGGGCATGTCCGCGCGCCGCTGCTGAATCGGAAGCGGTCGCTCCGAAATGTGCTTGACGAGCATTGCCGGCGTGCTGCCGGCCACGAACGGGGGCTCGCCGGCGAGCATCTGGTAGGCGACGATCCCTAACGAATAGAGATCGCTGCGTCCGTCGATCGTACGCTCGCCCGCCGCCTGCTCGGGTGACATATAGGCGGGCGTGCCGATCGCCATGCCGGTAGCCGTGAGTCGCGAGTCGCCGTCGCTGACAGCTCTCGCGATACCAAAGTCCGTAACCATCGGCCGGCCAGTCTGGGCGGCGATGATGATGTTGTCGGGCTTGATGTCGCGGTGGACGACGCCTCGCTCGTGGGCGTAGGCGAGCGCATCGGCAACATCGCGGAGAATCCGGCGGACGTCTTCCGTTGGCAGCACCCCGCGCTCGAAGATGCGCTTGGCCAAATTCTCACCATCCACGTACGCCATGACGAAATAAACGAGGCCTTCGGTCTCGTCGACTGTATAGATGGGTACGATATTTGGATGGCTGAGCTGGGCAGCCGTCTCGGCCTCCCGGAGGAAGCGCGTCTTGATGTCGCTCCGAAATGACAATTCGGGCGGCAAAAGCTTGATGGCGACTGTACGCTTCAGCCGGCGATCTTTGGCGCGGTAGACGATGCCCATCCCACCACGCCCAATCTCCGAGTCCAGCTCGTAATGATCGCGCAGCACGCGCTCGACATGCGCGCGCAGCTCGGAGTCTGCGGACGAAACTACTGGGTCGGACACTCGAGGGGCTCGGGTAGCAACACGGACAACTCCGCTGGCCAAGCGAGAATGAGGCATTCTAGCACGCAGCCATAGTTCTGGAAAGAAGATACGCGCGCCTTCGCGGCAGGTGCACTACGTCCACACGCCTTTCGGAAGTTGCAATTCCTGCCACGCTGACGCGCTCGAAGGCCTCTCAATACGCTCGATTGATTGTCGCGCGACGATGACGGTGCATTAGGCGATATGCTGCTTCGAGTTAGGTGCTCGAACCTAGTGCTGGAATAGAGTGTGCGAATTCGCCATCATCAACGCGCATTCATGACAGTAGGCGTTCCTACGCTGTGGTGAGTGCAGCGTTTCTGACATTCGACAATACCGTTCATAAAGGTCGTACTATGGCACAACGCCAGACTCTACCTGTTCTCCCGCTACGGGGGACGGTGATTTTTCCGGGCCTGACCGCCCCGATCGCGGCCGGCCGACCCGGTACACTGCGCGCAATTGAAGCCGCGCTCAAAAGCGAGCGGCTCGTATTCGCGGTAGCGCAGCGAGACAATACAGACGAGCCCACGCCCGACATTCTCTACTCGATGGGAGTGATCGCTCGCATCGGACAGATCCAGCGCGGGCTAGGCGGCGTGCAGCTGCTCCTTCAGGGAGAGCAGCGCGCGACTTCGCTTCAGTACTCGGTTACAGAGGGATATCTCAGCGCGGTCGTCATGCCGGTGGACGAGATGAAGCCGGCGAACGAGGACGATCCAGCCTTCATCGCCCTTCACAAGGAACTGCGCGAACGAGCCGCGGAGCTCGGCGAGCGGCGGGGGCTTCCCGAGGAAGTCGTTCACCAGGTGCTCGATGCGGTGACCGATCCCGGTCGCTTCGCGGATCTCGTCGCCGGCTACATCGAGCTGCCTCCGCCGGAAAAGCAGGGGCTGTTGGAGACGCTGAGCGTGGAAGAGCGCCTTCGTCGCGTGCTGGTGCACGTGCAGCGCCAGATCGGCCTGCTCGAGATGCAGGAGGAGATCAAGTCGCAGGTGCAGGAGGAGCTCGGCGAGCGACAGCGCGAGATGTACTTGCGCGAGCAGATGAAGGCGATTCAAAAGGAGCTGGGCGACGACGATCAATCCAAAGAAATCGCCGAGCTCCGCGACAAGCTGAACAAGCTGCAGCTTCCACGCGAGGCACGACAGGAGGTCGAGCGCGAGATCGGCCGACTCGAGCGCGCCGGACGCGAGTCGATGGAGGCACAGGTCATCCGCACGTATCTCGAGTGGATCGCCGAGCTTCCGTGGAACAACCGGTCGGACGACAACCTCGACCTACAGCACGCGCAGGTGGTGCTCGACGAGGACCACTACGGCCTGACGGACGTGAAGGACCGAGTGCTCGAGTTCCTCGCGGTTCGTCAGCTGCGTGCTCAACAGCTCGCCGAGGAGATGACAAAGACAGGGGAGCTGCCCGTCGCCAAGATGAAGGCTTTGAAAGAAGACGCGACGCCGCAGCTCGTGACATCCGATGACGATCGTACGATCACCGACCCCAAAGAGGCGAAGTCCCGCGCCATGGCGAAGGGACCAATCCTCCTGTTCGTTGGCCCGCCCGGAGTCGGCAAGACGTCGATCGCGAAATCGATCGCGCGATCGTTAGGCCGCGAGTACGTTCGTGTCGCGTTAGGCGGAGCGCGCGATGAAGCAGACATTCGAGGACATCGACGCACATACGTCGGTGCCATGCCCGGTCGCATAATTCAGGGCATGAAGCAAGCGGGCACCAAGAATCCCGTATTTCTTCTCGACGAGGTCGACAAACTCGGTGTGTCGTTCCAGGGCGATCCGGCCAGTGCGCTGCTCGAGGTATTGGACCCGGCTCAGAACGACAACTTCACCGATCACTACCTCGGCGTGCCGTTCGATCTGAGCGAGGTGCTGTTCGTCTGCACGGCAAACTTCGTACAGAACATTCCCGGACCGCTGCTCGATCGAATGGAGATGGTCGACTTCGCCGGCTATACCGAGGCGGAGAAGGCAGAGATCGCGAAACGCTATCTCATCCCGAGACAGTTCGAGGACTCTGGTCTTGGCGACAAGAACGTGAACATGACGGACGACGCGGTGACGTTGGTGATCTCGAACTACACTCGCGAGAGCGGCGTGCGTCAGCTCGAGCGTCAGATTGGAGCCGTTGCGCGGAAAGTTGCACGGCGCCTTGCGGCCGGCGATCAGCAGATGATCGAGGATGGCAAGATCGACGCGCAGGAAGTGCGCACGTTGCTCGGCCGTCCGCGTGTCCATCCGGAGCGTGCCGCGACCGAGAACGAGATCGGCGTCGCGACGGGGATGTATTACACACCGGCCGGCGGCGACATCATGTTCGTCGAAGCGGCCATTCGGAGATTGTATGGCTTCGGCCAACGCAGCTCCGATAGTGAGAAAACTCAAGTGAGTGGTTGGGGTAACGTTTCGCTGATACTCACCGGTCAACTCGGCGACGTGATGAAAGAGTCGGCGCGAGCCGCGCTCACTTTTGCGGCCACGCACGCGTCAACGTTGCAAATTCCTGAGGACCGTCTCGGATCGATCGAAGTTCACGTGCACGTTCCAGCGGGTGCCATTCCGAAGGATGGTCCATCCGCCGGTACCACGATGGCGACGGCGCTGGTGAGCGCGATGTCCGGCCGCCCCGTGCGAAAGGATGTCGCAATGACCGGTGAGATCACACTCCGAGGACGTGTCCTGCCAATTGGGGGCGTGAAGGAGAAAGTTCTTGGTGCTCATCGCGCCGGCATAACGAATATCATCCTTCCGAAGGACAACGAAGCGGACATGGAGGACATCCCCGAGGATGTTCGTTCACAGCTCACGTTCCACTGCGTGTCGACGCTGGACGAGGTCTTCGACATCGCGCTCTTGCCGATGCCGACAGCCTACGGACCCGCGGAAAAGACGCTGATGGAAGAGGAGGAGGAGGCCGCAGCGGCTCGGTAGGGCTCGCGCATGGGATGCGGGACGCGGGGTGCGGTGCGGGTTTCCTGTTAGGCATCGCCCCGCATCCCGATCCCTCAGCCGATCAACATCGGTGACGGAACCGGCCCGTCGGT
>DATBBP010000027.1:0-3306 GCA_036270935.1 Gemmatimonadaceae bacterium | reverse complement strand
GCTCGACAGCTTCAGCGTCCGCACCGGCGTGAAGTACGAGCTCGAGCCGGGATCGAGCCTCGAGATCGCGCGCCGATTCACCGAGCTCCATCGAACCGCGGACGTCGTTTTCCTCGCGGATCCCGAAGTCTTTCCGCAGCTGATGATGCCGACGTATGTGCACTGGTACGCGCTGTTCGCCCGGAACCGCATCGTGCTCGCATACACGGAACGCTCGCGTGGCGCGAGGGAGATCAACGCCGAGAACTGGCGACAGGTGATCACGCGGCCGGGTGTCGAGGTCGGCCGCTCAGACCCGAATGTCGATCCGTCCGGTTATCGAACGCTGTTGACGATGCAGCTTGCCGAACAACACTATCACGAACCTGGGCTGTTCGCGCGTCTTCTTGCCGCGGCGCCGCCGCGCAACATCCGGCCGAGAGAGGCCGACCAAGTCGCACTGCTGCAGACGAATGAGTTGGATTACATCTGGACGTACCAGAATTTGGCTGAGAACGACGCGCTGCGGTTCATCAAGCTGCCGGACGCCATCGACCTCGGGAATCCGGTAGACAGCGCGACCTACGCGCGGGTCTCGACGCGCGTGTTAGGCAAGCGGCAAGGCGATACGGTCACGATGCGCGGCGCGCCGATCCTCTTTGCATTCACGATTCCTGTTCAAGCCGAGAACCCCGAGTTGGCCCAACGGTTTGTCGACTACGTCACCTCGGCCGACGGCCGGCGCGTCTTGCGATCACAACACGTCGATGTGCTAGACCACGTCGTGTCGTTAGGTCGAGATGCTCCGAAATCAATTCGCTGAGACGTTAGGTAGGCAGCGCTCGGATCTCACGGTTCATCGAAACTCTCACGGCTCATCGCCGCTCTCTGCCGAAATCCCTCGATGAGCCATTTGGAGAGCGCTTCGACCGGCGTTGAGCGTACTCCGACCGTCATCGAGCGACCTCCGACCGCCGTTGAGCCAACTCCGACGCAAGTTCATTGCACGTCACAGCTTGCGTCTGCCAAACGGCCCCGTTAGGTTCCTGACCCTCTCGGCCGTCGACTCGCCGACCGAGAGGCCGTGCGCGGAGTGGGTGTGCCCAGGGGATGTTGGCAGCACACCTAATGAGCCGCGCAGCAGCCTGACATGAGTCATCGCCCGCGACGACGCGGGCCGGGCGTCGCAAACGGGGAAGTGCGAGAAGAAACACGCGCGGTCGAGCGACCGCGCGTCGCTGTCAACCGGATAACCCATTTGCTAGGGGAGGGATGTATGGACGCCAATCAGGAGCGGGTTCTTCAATCGTTTCGCCGCGTTGAGGGGTGGTTCGCGGCGAACCCGCAATACGTCGCGGGCAATCCTGCGTTGGGCAAGCAGGTCGAGGCGCTCAACGGAATCGTGAGCCGGATGTCGGATCACGCCACGGCGCAGGACACGCAGCGCGCGCAGACGCTGCTCATCTCGAAGGACGAGACCGAGAAGCGGCGTGAGGTGGTGTCGCACCACATGGCACCGATCGCGAAGGTCGCGCGCGCGCTGCGCGGCACGGTCCCCGGAATCGGCGTGCTGTCAATGCCGAAGTGGAACGTGTCGACGCCGGAGGTCATCACGGCAGCGACCGCGATGGCTAAGAAGGCAGAGATCTACAGAGACGTGCTGGTCGAGAGCGGGCTGCCCGCCGACTTCATCGAGCAGTTGACGGCGGCGACAGCGGCGCTCACGGCGAGCATCGATGGCCGTGGGCTCGCGCGGGCATCACGGGTGGCAGCAACACGCGGTGTGGGAAGCGAGTTCGCGGTGGGGCGGCGGGTCGTCGCGATCCTCGACGTGGTCGTCACGCGTCTGATTCGCGCCGAGCCGGCGAAGCTAGCCGAGTGGGAGCAGTTGAAGCGCGTCACGCTGAAGATGGGAGCCGTTCGGGGCTCGGTCTCCGGCGTCGACACACAATCCACTGCCGTCCAGACGTCATCAACCAACGTTGTCGCGGGATCGGGGAGCGTTGTGAAGGCGGCGTAGCGTGTTGGGTTGTGATTGATTGCTGTTGTGAGGAGTCGAGAGGACAACGGGCCCACCGAAAGGCGGGCCCGTTGGTTTTCCGGGCGCACCGCGCGATGATCGAATAGCGATCACCGACAATAGAGCCACGTTGAGATGCAATTGTGCGGCGTTGAGATGCAATTGTGCGGCGTTGAGACGTGATTGAGGCTGCGCAGCGCAGCGCTCGACTCGGACGGCGACGCGTTCGCCCGAGGACGAGGCGCGTTTGCGTCGCCAAGACTTGCGCTGGACTCGCGCAGACTTTCGTTTGATTCGAGTAGACTTGCGTTTGAGTCGCAGTACACCTGCGCTCGCGTCACGTAGAACTGCGCTTGAGCCGCGTAGACTTGCGCTTGTGGTGCGTAGACTTGCGCTTGTGGTGCGTAGTCTTGCGCTTGGGTCGCTGAGACGTTCGTTATGTTGGACCACTCCCGATTCTGGTCACCCGACAGTGCGCCGCTTTCTCGTCATCATCGGATTGCTCCTCCCACTCGGCCACGCATTTGCGCAGCCGGCGACCTCGCTCGCCGATCTCCGATGGAGCGCCGCCGAGACGAAGGAAGGCCGGTTCGTCGTCGTGCCGGGCGAGCAGGCTTTCGTCGGCGGCTACAGCACACCTGGCCTCGAGGTCTGGACCTATCCGCTGCAGCTCGTGCACGGCTACTGGGTTAGCTTCCGCGCGGAAGGCGACACGAGCGAGATCGATGGTCGCTCGACGCTGCGCTCCGTCGAGCACACGCCGATCGCGGCGACGCGTGTCTACACGGGACCGGACTTCACGGTGCGCGAGCGGATCTTCGTTCCAATCACTCGGCCCGCGGCGGCGATCACCTACGCCGTCGACTCGCGCAAACCGATTTTGATCACCGTGCATTTCACCCCGTCGCTGAATCTGATGTGGCCTGGCGCGGTGGGCGGACAGGAGATGCGCTGGGATGCGACTCACTCCGCATACACGTTCGACGAGCCGTCGCGCCGGTTTCGAGGGGCTATCGTCTCTCGACAAATCGTCGCTCATGAGCAGATACAAAACAATCGACGCGACGCGGAGCTCGAGCGCAGCATCGCGTTCACAATGCGTGCCGCACCGGGGCCGTCGGGCGGCGCGACGGTTGCCTTTGCCGGCGCCAGCGTGCCTGATGAGAATCCGCTCATCGTCGCGTCGAATCTGATGGCGCAGGCTGGTGCGGACGAAGCGCTCGCGCACGATCGCTACGCTGGCCAGTCCGTAATCGACGTCGAGACGCCGGACAGCACCGTGAATCGTGCGCTGCGCTGGGCCGAGG
>DATBBP010000026.1:0-6623 GCA_036270935.1 Gemmatimonadaceae bacterium | reverse complement strand
CGTGTCGCCGCTGACGGGGAGGGTGTCGGCGCTCACTGCGGGAGTCGAATCGACCTGGATGCCGCGGTCGCGCAACGCCTCGGTCAGCGCCGCGACGTAGGCGAGATCCGGATCATGATGAGTGATTTCTAATGTCACGCTGTCACCGGCGACCACCCCGCCGGTCACCATCACGTCCCCACGCAACGTGTCCTTGCGAATCGTCAGCTCACGCCTCCGGGCAATGCGCGCGGGCACGACAGGGCACGGCGAGGTGATCGCCGAGTCTCCCGCGGAGCAGCTCGGAGCGGAGATGGTCGTGAGCTCAGTTCGGAGGGCCGGATAGCTGTGCGCCGGACGCAGCTCGACGCGCACCGAGTCGCCAGGTCGGGCGCCCCCGTGCAGTTTGATCTCGCTGAATCCCTCGTTGAAGAGCAGCTCGTCGATGGCCGCGGAGTACGACGACTCGAGATCCTCCCACGACCAGCCATAGCCGAGCACGGGTCCGGGAAAAGCATTTCCCATCGCGATCACGCGGCCAGCAATTCGTTTGACGCCGCGCGCGGCGAGCGAATCAGCCATTGCGTGGAGCGGGATCATCGCGTCGCCCCACATGTGATCGCTTATCGTAGGATCGCCGCGGCCGATCACTGCAAGATCGCCAGCGATCGTGCTGTCCCTCCGCGCTCCTCGCGCAATGAGCGCGGTGCGATAGGTGAAGTCTGGACCAAGCTGCTCGAGCGCCACCGAGCTGGTCACAACCTTCATGTTGGACGCCGGCAGAAACAGTTTGCCCGCGTTGCGCGAGTACAGCGTGTCTCCTCGCTCGGGATCGACGACGAGGATGCCCCAGAACGCATTGTGAAATTCCGGCGCGTCGGCCATCGAATCGATCGCGGCGCGTAACGCGGCGCGCTGTGCGCCGCTGCCAGTTGCCGAATGAAAGACGCCGCTCGAGGCACAGGCAGCCAAGCTCATTGCAAGGACGCTCAACGCGGCAAAGCGCGTAACCGTACGACGTTTCATTGGGAATCGCGATGCGTAGCAAGTTCGGGAGTTGGGCGGCCGCGATCGACGAGCGATTGAGCAGCCGCGAAATCAGCTGGCGTATTCAGGTTCGCGAACAATCGTTCCGGCGTGCCGAAGCGCCGCACTTCACCCACGGACATGATCACCGGATGCCGAAGCGCGCTCACGAACGCAGAGAGCCGCATCTCACCCGCCAGGAGCTGACGCTCCGCCACCTCGAGGCTAGCCTTCGGATAATAGCCACACAGCGGCTCGAGGCCGCCTGGACCTTCCGGGATCACCGCGACGTTCGCCCGTTCACCTGTCGCTCGCAAAGCGGAAAGCAATGTGGAAGAGAGAAAGGGCATGTCCCACGCGACGACCAACGCCGCGTCTTCGCAGTAGGTGAGCGCACTGTGTAGACCCACGAGACTCCCTCGCTCGCGGCGCACGTCCGGCCGACACGGAACGCTCGCAATCGCGGACGATACGTCGGCGTCATTGCTGATGAGCAAAAGCTCATCAGCTGCCTGATCCAACGCGGCGAGTGTCCAGTCCACGACGCGCCGCCCGCCGAGCGCCAGTAGCCCCTTCGCGGTACCGCCGAAACGCGTGCTCGAGCCGCCGGCCAGAAGGACGCCGGTGCAACGTGAGATCATGCCCTAAGCTGGCGCCCGGCACTCTCGAACGCCACGGCCACCGTCATTCATCGCTGTAGGTCGCGCTCAGCGTCGCGTCTTCGGCAACCGTGACCTTCACCACACGCGCGCGAGCACGCGCCTCGCGGAGCGCCACGTCGGTTCGCTCGAAGATGAAGCGCGCGAGATTCTCTCCCGTCGGAACCAGCTTGCCCTCGCCGAATTCCGCGACGTCGACATTGATGTTGCGATGATCGAATCGCTCTCGGACCTCCACGTCGAGAATTCTGTCGAGGACGCCGAGGTCGACAACGAAGCCCGTGGTCTCATCGATCTCACCCCGCACGGTCACGTCGCAGATATAGCTATGACCGTGATAGCTCGGCCGAGCGCACGAGCCGAACACCCGTTCGTTGCGCTCGTCGGACCACTCCGCAATTCGGTATCGGTGCGCCGCGGCGAAGCTGACACGCCGCGTGAGGAAAGCCGGCATTCAGGGAGTAAATAAAGAAGGGGTTGGGTGACTATAACCCTAACCCCTATTCCCCTGGTCCCTAGCCCCTGTCCTAATGGTCTTCGCCGAGCTCGCCCCGCTCATCTTGACCCGGAAAGCCTTCCGGCGTTGGCGCCTCAGGCGGAATCAACGAAGTACCTTCTTCCATCGCGTGACTCAGGTCGGTGGTGCCGTAGAGCTGTGCGTCCTCGTCCTCGAGGCGGTCCTCGACTTCCGGACTGAGGCTTACCGGACGATCGCCCAACAGCCGACCTTCGGTCGCATCCTCGTCCGCGAGATTGTCATCAGCCGCTTCGGGACTGGTCGCGCGTCGAACAGGATCGACGAAAATGTTGTTCTCGTAGTCCTCGACGCCGAGCACGTCGGTCACGATGTGTTCCGCGATGCGGCGCTCCTCGTCCGTGCCGACTCGTCCATCGAGAATCACATGGCCGTCTTCGACGTTGATCGTGAGATCGTCGATGTCGAGCGCGCTGTCGGCGGCGAGATGCTCACGCACCATCCCTCGCAGCTCGTCGTCGTCCAGATCATCGATGTCGTTCACATCCTCGAAGTCGCGGGCCATAGGTCGTCCTCAGCGCGAGAACAGATACGAGATGCCGATTGTCAGCGAGGGATTGTTTCTCCACACCGATTGATCTTTGCCGGTGAGGACCGGTGTCAAACCGGTCCCTGGCGGGCGAAAGTACAGATCGGGATACCTGATGGAGGTCAATCGATTCGAGAAATCGGCGCGAAATTGATATCTGCCGCCGCCCGGCACATAACGCAGGGCAGCGCCCCACGTGAGTGCAAAGCGGGTGCCGTACTTGAAGCCGCCGACGTCCGCGGACTTGAAGTCGGAGACGAGTCCGACGCCCGCCTTCAGTTCGGGAACGAGGCTGTGCCAGCTTCGCGCACCGGTGAGACTCATCCCGAGTCCGAAATCGGCGCTCCAGAGCGGCCAGCTACGCTCGCCAAGATCGCGCGTGCTTGCCGGCTTCGTGGGGTCCAGCACGGTGCGACTCGACGAGATGTGCGCCACTTCACCCGTCAGGTGCGCCGGGCCGCCAGCTCGCCACTCGTAATGCAGTCCCACAAGCGCACCGTTGCCCGGCGCTACCGCGGCCGGGTCGACTCGGCCCCAATAGTAACCGAGAATCGGCGTGAGCTCTTGCGAATACTCTAAATCGAGATAGGGACTGCGCGCCGGCGGATATCCCACAACCTGCGCGCGCGCGGACGATGCAGCGACTACGAGCGCGATCAGCGCCGAATATCGAAAACTCACGTACGAGCTCCTTGCTCTCTCAAGTCTGTTCCCGTCATTTCGCTTGGCTGTTCGAGGCCGAGCATGCGCAGCACGGTAGGTCCGATGTCACGCAAAGCACCACCGCCGCGCAGGGGCCGGTCGCCGTCGGGATCGATGACCACAAGCGGAACGGGATTCGTGGTGTGCGCGGTGTGCGGACCACCAGTCTCCGGATCGATCATCATCTCGCAATTGCCGTGATCCGCTGTCACCAGCACGCGCGCGCCGATCTTTTGCGCTGATTTGATGACGCGCGCCAGGCATTGATCCACCGTTTCCACGGCCTTGATCGTTGCCGGGATCGAGCCCGTGTGACCCACCATATCGCCATTCGCATAATTGCAGAGCGTGAACTCGTGCTCGTTATTCTCGATCGATGCGCACAACACGTCCGTAATTCCAAATGCGCTCATCTCCGGGCAAAGATCGTAGGTTGCGACCTTCTGACTCGGGACGAGCACACGATCTTCCTTCGGAAACGGCGCCTCGATGCCGCCGTTGAAGAAGTACGTCACATGCGCGTACTTCTCCGTCTCGGCCGTCTTGAACATGGCCATCCCAGCATTCGACACCACTTCGGCCACGATGTTCTTCATCGACTGCGGCGGGAACGCGACGGGAACGTCGAATGTGCGATCGTACGAGGTCATCGTCACAACGGAGAGCGACGGCCGGTCGCTCACGTCGAATCCGTCGAAATCCGGCTCTGTGAGTGAGCGAACGATCTGACGCATGCGGTCCGCGCGGTAATTGAAGCAGATCACGACGTCGCCATCGCGCATCGGCGCAACTGGTCCTTTGTCGTTCGTGATCACTGTCGGTACGACGAATTCGTCGGTGACATCGCGCTCGTAAGACGCGCGAATCACGGCGAGAGGATCGCTATCGCTCGGGCCAACGCCCTGGACGGCCACACGATACCACTTCTCGGTGCGGTCCCAACGTTTGTCGCGGTCCATTCCGTAATAGCGTCCGCCCACGCTGGCCACGTTGGCCTTTCCGGCGGCGCGCTCGAGAAGCGCGCGCATGTAGCCAAGCCCCGATCGAGGCATGGTATCGCGTCCATCCAGCATGGCGTGGATCGCAACACGCGGTACGTGTTCGCGCGCGCAGAGCTCGATTAGCGCGATCAAGTGCTGATCGATGGCGTGGACTCCGCCTTTGCCGATGAGCCCAACGAGATGTACCGTGCCTTTCGAGCGCTTCGCGCGTTGGCAAGCGTCGACAAATGCCCTGTTCTGGTAAAAACTGCCGTCGGCGATCGCACGACCGATTCGCACGAGATCCTGCATCACGACTCGGCCAGCACCCAGATTCAGATGCCCAACCTCGCTGTTGCCGATTTGATGCTCCGGCAGTCCAACCGCCAGACCGGAAGCCGAGAGCAGCGTTCGTGGGTAGCGCGCCGTGAGCGCATCCCAGGTTGGCGTCTGCGCCAAGGCGATCGCATTCCCATCACGTTCGGCGCGATATCCCCAACCGTCGAGAACGACTAGTACTACGGATCGCTTGCTCTCCTTGCCCATCGATTCCCGTTCCAGTGCGTGCCGCGAGGTGAGGACCCCGGCGCTCGGGGCCGGTGTAGTGTGGGCGGGAAATCTAGCTCAGTGCCCCGATGTCGCTGGCACAAGGAATCAATCCACCTGCCGAAGCCTCGGCCGGGACGAAACTGTGCCCCTCGGTTGAGGGCGCCAGTCTTGCACTTTCGGGGGCCCACGCGAATCAAAGTCTCTCCGTGGTCTCAGCGGAAATCCGATAGAGAATGATGGAACAGCAAACGACGCCCGGGCCATTCACACCCGCACCGCCCTCTCCACCCCCGCAGCGGCCACCACACATAAGGGAGCGCCGCCGACCACAGTGGAGTGAGTTTCGGCGCGCCTATCCTGGCATTCTCGCGACGATGGGCTTCTCGTTGTGCGTGTTGATCGCGCTGGACGTCTGGCTCGTGCGCAAGCGTGAGCGATATATCGAGGAGGACGCGCGGCTTCGCGACGGCATGTCCGGCCTTCAGCGCCAACAGGCCGACGCGATCCTCTCCAACGAGCAGAACAAAGTTCGGATGATGATCGAGCTCGTTAGGCGGCAGGCGCAGATCGACAAGCAGCTTCACCTCGCCGTTCCGGTGGACAGCGGGGTGATGTACCTCGAGCAGGACGGCGCACTACTGCGTGAGATGCCGGTGCAGATTGGCCCGGAGCGCCGCGTCGGCACTCCCCCGGACACGGTCTACATGGTGGCGCCGCGAGGCACACGTACCGTCGAGCGAATACTCGATGGCTCCGATGCCTGGGAAATTCCGGCCTGGGTGTACACCGATCGAGGCATCGCAGTGCCGACGGATCGGGCCCTCAAGGGGGCGCTCGGGCCGGCGGCGATCGTCCTCAACGGTGGGACGGTAATTTACTCGCTGCCGGGCGTCGGTCCGCTCAACGATTCGACGTACGTCTTGCCCGGCAGCATTCGCACCCGGTTGGCCGATATCCAGGCTATCGCCGCGAATCTCAAAGCGGGCATGACGGTGTATTTCTATTGATGCCTAACGCCGAGCATTCGAGATGGGTTTGATTCGCTTCGTTCGCAGCGGCGGGAGGATCGCCTGGATCCTCATCGCGACGGTCGTGATCATGATCGTCGCGAGCACCATGTTGTTCGCGAACACGCTCGACGTTCGCTATCGGCGCGACATCAGCCGGATCGTCTACAACCACAACACGGGCTTGCTCGATCAGATTCGGCGCGAGATCGGCACGTCCAGCGACAGCCTGAATAAGATGCTCGCGAGCAGTCCCGATGCGCCGAGTCGCGACAAACCGTATGTCGTCGTGTCGATTGCCGATCATCGCGTCTGGTACAAGCTCGCCGACTCGACGCTCTTCACGACCCAGGTCGCGACTGGAAGCGGCAAGATCCTCGAGAAAAGCGGTGGTGGTAGCCACTGGCGATTCGAGACGCCGCGCGGCCGTCTTGTCGTCGAGTCGAAGGAACAGGAGCCCGAGTGGGTACCTCCGGACTGGCACTTCGTGGAGCAAGCACAGAAGCGTGGCCTCGGATTGATCCACCTCAATCGTGGCCAGACAATTCCACTGGCCGATGGCAGCCAGATCAGCGTGGACGGCGTGAATGTCGTCAAACGCTATCCCGACGGCCACGAGCAGCCGCTAGAGGCGGCCGAAGGGAAGGAAATCGTCGC
>DATBBP010000025.1:0-6840 GCA_036270935.1 Gemmatimonadaceae bacterium | reverse complement strand
CGATCGCCTTGTCGGGGCGCATGCGGTCCTTCACGAATTCATCCGTGAGCGCAATGGAGGAACGCAGGGCCTCGTCCGAGATGAGCACATTGTGATGTCGCTCGAGCCGCTCCTTGCGCGCCCGCAGAATCTCGAGCGCCTCGTTCACACCCAGCTCGCGAACCACCACCTTCTGAAAACGCCGCTCGAGAGCCGGATCGCCGAGAATCCATTTCTCGTATTCGTCGTTCGTCGTCGCGCCGATCACTCGAAATTCGCCGCGCACGAGTGCGGGCTTCAGCATGTTGGCCGCGTCCATCGCCGCGCCAAGGGCCGTTCCCTGCCCAATCAGATTGTGCAGCTCGTCAATGAAGAGAATCACGTTGCGCGCCGCGGTCGTCTCGGCGACGAGCGCGCTGATGCGCTGCTCGTACTGGCCGCGATACGTCGTTCCCGCAAGCAAGCCAACGTGATCGAGCGACAGCAGTCGCACGTTGCGTAGCACGAGCGGGACGCGGCCTTCGGCAATGCGTTGCGCAAGCCCTTCGGCAATCGCTGTCTTGCCGACACCGGCCGGTCCTACCAGCGTCGGATTATTCTTGCCATGCCGAAGCAAAATGTCGATTACGCGCTCGACCTCGGGGTCGCGACACCGAACGGGCTCCAATCGCCCGCTGCGTGCGTCGGCCGTGAGATCGCGAGTGAAGCGCTTGAGCGCATCACCCTCTGGCGCCAAAAAGTCACCGATCACGACAGAAAGAGGGGTTAGGGGCTAGAGAATAGGGCTAGGGAACGGCGGGCGAGAAGGTCGAGGTCTCGAGTACGTCGAGGCCTAGCTTCTACTACCCTAGACCCTAGCCCCTAGCTCCTGAGCAGCCACCCGAGCCACGTCTCTCCCCAAAGCAACGTCAGCATCGCGGCAGGCGCAAGGAAGACACCGAATGGGACCAGCGGCGCCGTAAATGGCGCGCCGCCGAGAGCTAGCTCGGTTTGCTCACGTGTATGCGTACGTCGAAACCACGTAATCGGATACACGACACCCAGGAATGTCACGGCGCCCAGCGCCGACGCGACGAATACAGTCATGATCGCGCGCTGTGGACCCAGGGCGCCGCCGATGAAAGCCATCAGCGTAACGTCCCCGAGACCCATAGCCTCCTTCCTGAGCGCGACCTCGCCCAGCCAGCCAACGATTGCGATCATGCCGGCTCCCGCGCACGCGCCAACGAGCGCCTCGTAGGGACCGGCGAACAGAGAACCCTGGTTAAGGAAGAACGCGGTAATTGCGGTGAGCAGCGTCCAACCCAGTCCGAAGAGCGTGAAGCCATCGGGTATCAAGTAGGTCTGCGCGTCCGTCAGCGCGACGCCGAGCAAGACCGTCCCAAACACGGCGACGCGAATCGCGCTGAACGTCGGACCGAATGCGAGGACGCACGCGAGCCATCCCAACGCTACCGTCAGCTCGACGACGAAATACATGGGCGAGATCGGCTCCGTGCAGCAGCGGCATCGCGCGCGCAGCGCGAGCCAGCTCACTAGCGGAATGTTCTCGTACCACGCGAGATGATGACCACATTTCGGGCAGCGCGATCGCGGCCGGACCACGGACTGCTCACGCGGCCACCGCAGGATGCACACGTTCAAAAAGGAGCCAATGCAGGCTCCGAAGAGAAACGCGAAGAGCGGTGCGAGTTCAGGGCTGATACCGATCATCACCGTAGCTGATAAAGCAGGATACCCGTCGCCACCGCGACATTGAGCGACTCCACCGAAGCCGCTATTTCGACCGACACAAGCTTTTCGGCGCTCTGTCGCGTTTGCGCCGAAAGCCCACTGCCCTCATTTCCAACCGCAATCGCGAGCCGACCTGGGATCTCGGCGCTCGCCCGAGCCACGGAAGCGAGTGACTCCCCTGCCGGATCGGCACCCCAGAGCGAAACCTGATGCCGTGAACGGAACGAGGTCAGCTCTTCCCAGGTACAAGCAAGCGTAGGATGGTGGAACAGAGCCCCCATCGAGCTACGGACGACTTTGGCGTTCCAGAGGTCAACGGTTCCGGGCAAACTGAGGATAGCGGCCGCTCCCAAAGCGGCCGCCGTCCGTACGATCGTTCCGACGTTGCCCGGGTCCTGTACGGCGTCGAGGATGATGAGGCGAAAACGCTCGGCGAGCGGGAGCGTAGTGAGATCATGCCGGGGAACTTCGGCGATGGCGAGAATACCCTGCGGCGTTTCAGTGCCGGCGGCCGACGAGAATTCAGCGGCAGTGACTTCCTGCACCGGAATACCACGCTCTCGCAGCGTAGCGAGCAGAGATTCGGGCGGTGCGACGTCGGTCGAAGAAACGGTAAGTGCGCCGCGGATGTGAAGTTGAGAACTAAGGAGCTCGGCGACGGTGCGAACGCCTTCGGCGACGAAGAGGCCGTGGCGCTCGCGCGCGTGACGGCGCTGCAGGTCACGGGCTACACTGAGCACGCGCACGCGAGTAGGGCTTGAACGGGATGACGGACGAGGGTTTGCTTTCGGCGAGCCTAACTACGACATGCGAGCAATGATCATGAGACGAATTCTAGCCGCCGCGCTCCTGGCCGTCACGGCCGCGGGGTGCGGCGTCTCGACGCAGCAGGAAGTGGAGATGGGTGCGCAGTACAGTCAGCAGATCAATGCGCAGCTGCCCATCGTCCAGGATCCTGAGGTCAACCGATACATCAATGTCCTGGGTGACTCGATCGCGCGACTCACATCGCGCGGAGATCTCGATTGGCATTTCTTCATCGTAAATAGCGCCGAAGTCAACGCGTTCGCGGTGCCTGGCGGCTACATCTACGTCAATCGCGGGCTGATCGAGCGCGCGCGAAATCTGAGCGAGCTCGCGGGCGTGCTGGGACACGAGATCGGCCACGTCGTGGAGCGCCACACGATCAAGCAGATGCAGCAACAGCAGGGTGCGCAGGTGGGCGTTACGCTCGGATGCGTGCTTCTCAACCTGTGCGGTACCGAGATCGCCCAGGCTGGCATCAACGTCGCCGGCGGAGCGCTCTTCGCCAAGTTCAGTCGCGACGACGAAGCCCAGGCGGACGAAGTCGGTATCGCGAACGTGGTGCGCGCTGGAATCAGCCCCAAGGGAATACCCGAGATGTTCCAGATCCTGATCGACGAGCGGCAGTCGAATCCGGGCGCGGTCGATCTCTGGTTTGGCACGCATCCGACCGAGGAGAGCCGAATCGCCGACACGCAGGCAATCATCAACAAGATCGATCCAACGATTCTTCGCTCCCTCACCTACGACTCGCCGCGCTTTCACGATTTCAAGACGCGCGTGAAGGCGCTGCCTGCGCCGCCGCCTCAGCGCACAAACAGCCGCGGCCTTCGCAGCAACAGCCGCGGGCTTCGCAACAGGCGCGGCCTATAGCCGGGCGACGACGCCACTCACCAGCCGCTCGAATCTCGCCGCGACGCGGGCGGTGGTCTCCATCACTTCCGCATGCGTGATTGGCCTCGTCGAGAGGCCGCACGCCAAGTTCGTCACGCAGCTCACGCCTAGCGCTCGAATTCCCAGCGCGTGGGCAACGATGACCTCCGGGACGGTAGACATACCGACCGCGTCGGCGCCGAGAAAGGAGAGCATGCGCACCTCGGCCGGGGTCTCGTAGGTCGGTCCTAGTAACCCGCAGTAGACTCCTTCGGTGAGCACAATGTGCTCTTCGCGCGCGACCTGCCGCGCCAGCGCGCACAAGCGCTCGTCGTATGGCGACGACATGTCGGGAAAGCGCACCTCATCTGGACCGGCAGGACCGATGAGCGGATTGCGAAACATGAAATTGATATGATCGCGAATCAGCATTAGGTCACCCGGCTTTAGGCTGGGCCGGACGCCGCCCGCGGCGTTGGACACGATGAGCGTCTTCGCCCCTAACGCGGCGAGTACGCGCGTCGGGAACGCGGCCAGCGCCGCGGCGTGCCCTTCGTACATGTGGAACCGGCCCGCAAGCGCTAATACCGGTCGACCGGCAAGCTTTCCCGAGATGAGTGCGCCGGCGTGTCCCGCCACAGTTGCGGACGGAAAGCCCGGAATCTGAGCGAACGGGATTCGTTCCGCCTCCGTGATCCGGTCCGCAAGTCCGCCGAGGCCGGATCCGAGAATGAGTGCGGCGACAGGCCTCAAGTCGCCGAAGCGCGAGCGCACGTGATCCGCGGCAGCGCGCGCCTCGGCGGTGCGGTACGACGCGTCTGGCAATGCGGCGGCCCTCATTCCCGGCAGCCTGCCTCGATCTCCGCGATCTCTCGCTCGACATCCGCGAGCATGAGTCGGCGCTCCTCCCATGGAAGAAAGGCCGCCGCGAAGCCATTGCGCGCCACGTCGCACAACTCACTGAAACTGAAGTCGAGGTGTGTGGCCGCAGCTTCGTATTCGTCGGTGAGCGTCGTGTCGCTCATCAATCGATTGTCCGTATTGAGGACAACGTGGAGGCCGCGGTCATAGTACTCGCGCAGCGGATGCGTGTCGAAGTGCTTCGTCGCGCGCGTCTGGACGTTGCTCGTGAGGCAGATCTCCAGCGGAATGCGGCGGTCGTTCACGTACTCCAGGAGCGATTCGTCCTCGATGAGTCGCGTCGCGTGCCCAATGCGATTCGCGCCGCACACATGGACAGCCTGTCGAACGGATTGCGCGCCATCGCCCTCGCCCGCGTGACACGTACAGGCGAGATCGTGCTCACGCGCGTAGCGGAACGCGTCGGCATGAAGCGATGCCGGGTGGCCGCGCTCTCCACCGGCGAGATCGAACCCGACCACGCCGCGATCGCGGTACGCGACCGCGAGATGCGCGAGCTCGCGCGAGACGTCGGGCTCCATCGTGCGCAACGCGCAGATGATCACCTTACCAATGATCCCGACCTCGCTCGCAGCGCGCGCCAGACCGCGCAATGGCGCCTCGACTGCGGCGCCGAGGTCCAGTTCACCACGCACATTCAGAATCGGCGCAAAGCGCACTTCGATGTATCGCACACCGTCCGCCGCCGCGTCTTCGGCGAGCTCGTACGCGATGCGCTCCAGTGCATCGGCCGTCTGCATCACCGCGAGCGTGACGTCGAAGCGCTCGAGGTATTCCTCGAGCGTCGACGCATCGTGCACACGCATGTACGCGCGAAGCGAGTCGGCATCGGTGCGCGGGAGCGTGACGTCGTACTCGCGCGCGAGCTCGAGCAGCGTCGATGGGCGTACGGAGCCATCGAGGTGACAGTGCAGCTCCGCCTTGGGGAGACGGCGTAACAGGTCACGATCGATTGCCGGCGACATATGCCGGTCAGTCGTCGGAGCCACCAGTCACCTCGTCGTCTCCGCCCACGTTACCCAAGCGCTTTCGCGTTGGAATAACCCGAAAGATCGAGCCGGCGCTGACGCGGATATCAGACGCGATCGGGAGCCCGCGGCTGTCCGTGATCACGCGATCACCGCGCGTCACCGCCGCTGCCTCGTCCTCGTTCCATTGGCGAATCGCGTCGAGCACCGACGCGCCGGCGGGGACATCGACGCCAGCGGCATTCACGAAGACGCGCACGCTGCGCTGAGCATCGGCGGTCATTGGCGGCGCGCGATCACGAAGCGCTTGTCGTTAGGTGCCATCACCGGTTGCGGCTGCTGCTGAAGATACGCAATGAAGGCATCGAGATCGACGAGGTCGAGGTTCTCCGCGCGCCTAACGGCGCTGCCGAAGCCAAGCCCGCTGCCGCCTGCGTACTCGAAGTCGTTGACCACCAACGTATAGCTCCGGTTGTCGTCGAGCGGCGCGTCGCCAATGCGCACCGAGACGAGCCTCGAGCCCGGCGCACGTGTCGTGTCGTATTCCACCACCGCGCCGCTGATATGCACGATGGGACGCCGCCGCCCCACGAGATTCTCGAAATACGCGCGGAGGTCGCGGCCGCCGAGCGTCACGCGATAGAGAATGTTTCCAAAGGGCTGAACCTCGAACAGATCGCCGTAGGTGGCCGCGCCGGCACGCAGGTCGGCGCGAATGCCACCGTTGTTCATGATGCCGATGTCGCCCTTTCCTTCGATGCGCATCGCGTCGGCGATCAAGCTGCCCAACGCCACCTGATCCTCCGCGCCCGCGGGCGATTTTCTCATGTGCTCGGCGATTCGCGCAACGGGGCGATTGGCGCGCGGCGCGGCCGCGGCCGTCGCCTGCGCGACGATTGCGTTAACCGCCGAATCTGGAGCGATCGAGTCGGGGAGAACGTCACGCACTTCATGCGAGGGCATCGTTCCCTCCGCTGCATCGAGCGGCAGGTCGACGACATCGATCGCCTGGCCCTGCGAGCGACCCTGTACGATCGGAATACCATTGACGATCGTGTTGACGAGCGAGTGAGTATGGCCGCTCACGATGGCGTCGACGTGCTGAGTGACGCGCTGCGCGAGATCGACGATCTCGCCGGCGCAGCTCGATCGCCCGGTCCGATCGCAGAAGGCGCCGGCATGCGCGACGAGGACGACCACATCGGCGCCGCTCGCGCGTAGACTGCGCGTTAGGCTGTCGACGATTGGCGCGGGATCGTCGAACCGAAGTCCAACGACGTTCGACGGCCGCGTCGAGGTGGGCGTCGATTTCGTCGAGACACCGATGATCCCGATCTTGATCCCACCACGCACGATCAGCGTATCGCGTCGAATCCATGGCACCGCGCGACCCAATGTATCGCGGACGTTCGCGCCGAGGATCGCGTAGTGCGCCTGCTGCATCCGCGCGCGCAGCGTGTCCTGGCCCCAATCGAACTCGTGGTTGCCGAGCGCGGCGGCCGCGAGGCCGAGCTGGTTGAACACTTCGACGACGGGGCGACCAAACGCGAAATTCGAAGCC